>CAYVAO010000136.1:0-6051 GCA_964448895.1 uncultured Christensenella sp. | reverse complement strand
AGGTTAACCGAATCCGCCGCCTCAATCGCCTCTAATGAGCTTATACAAGCGTTTTGCTTTTTCATTTGTGAGAACAAGACCATAAAAACATCTTCATACACCACCTCGCAAAACTTCACGCAAAGGGATGCTCAGCGTAGCAACATTTATCAGACGGAATGCAGCGGCCCTCACGATGCCTGCTCTTTGAAACCATCCGTTAAACAAACGAAAACGACCACCGAAATGGTGACCGTTTTGTTTGGTTCAACCCGTGCGAAGTGATATAATCGCGCGATTGTCTCCGGACGGGTGCAAGTTGGGTTTCAATTCTCAACTCTGGTTTTTCGTATAGATCGAAGCGTGTCTTCTATCATCTCAAGGCAACAGGAAAGGCGCGATACGGAAGAGTCATCCCATATTGAGAAGGGTTACTTCTTTTTCTTCTTCGAACCGTTTGCTTTTGATCCGTTTGCTTTTTCGATTGAATCGGCGCGAAACTGCGCAATACGATTTGCTCGCTCGACCCGCTGCTCTTCCGCTTCAATCAAGATGTTGTTTTGCTTGAGATACTCCGCCATTTCGGTGTTTAGCGAAGCGTCTTCCAGCGTCAAGTGCTGATAGAAAGAGGTGGGGAACAAGAACTTTTTTTTGCCGTATGGTTTTGAAAACGACATCATGATGACATCGTCACTGACTTCTATCACTTCACCTCGACCAAAGGTCTTGTGGTGAACGATTGCATGCATAAGATCCATAATAACTTCCTTTCCAATTGTTGACCCGGGGAAAGCACGACCAATAAAAAAGCAGTGCTGTTCGGCAACAAGACTTACGTTGCGCCAAATGGCAATCTGCTTAAATACTATTATATCATATTAAAGAGCATCCGGCGGGGATATCGTACATATTCGATAAATTTTGCGCGAAATCAAAGGAAAAACATAGCACCAGTTCCACAATACGATGATGAGGATGCTTCAACTCAGGCAAGCGGGACTCTTCTGTGGGATAGATCCAAAGTTGCGCGTTAAATCATTCCGGATCCATTCGGAACGTCTTGTGCTTCGTTAAGCAAGAGACGCTGGTAGAGAAGGAATGCCGGTCGGTAATAAAGCAGCGCGACCGCATGGCCGCGCTGCTTGTGTCTGTAATGAAATAATTATCTGCGGAAGCAATCACTGCAGTAAATGGGGCGATCGCTGCGCGGCTCGAACGGAACCTTGCAGGGACGACCACAGTTTGCGCAGACTGCATCATACATGACACGCTGTTCGCTGCCGCGGGAGTTTTGCTTGCGGGCGATGCGGCAATCTTTGCAGCGCTGCGGTTCGTTGGAAAACCCTTTTTCCGCAAAGAATTCCTGTTCGCTGGCGGTGAAGGTGAAGTTTTGTCCGCAATCTTTGCAGACGATGATTTTGTCGCTATACATGTGTTACCATCTTTTCTATATTTTTTTGTTGAGCCGGATTATTCCGGCAGATGCTCGTAGAAATCAAACAGACGGGGGAATGCGTCCTTACTCTGCGATGTAGACGTTTACCGCGCGGAGCTTCCGGCTGTCTTTGGGATCGGTTTCAATGTCAAAGGTTACTTTCTGTCCTTCGTTTAGGCTCTTATACCCGCCGCTTTGAATCGACTTAAAGTGAACAAAGACATCATCTCCGCCATTGTCGTTTGCGATGAATCCGTATCCTTTTTCCGAGTTAAACCACTTTACTGTTCCAGTGCTCATGTTGCACCTCCTAATATTGATGAATTCAAAAAAACACATGTCCCAAATCATCTAACGACGATGATCTGCAAACATGTGCGGTCAAAGCAATTATTTTGAATACAATTCGATGGTAGCATACTATTCATAATAAGTCAAATTATTATCAAGAACCTTCCCTTATGATCTGTGGTATGGGACAAAACACATAAAGGATTCAAGCAACTCGATTTATCGCTGAATTTACACCATCCTTACGTAGATTTAACTTTCAGAAGCGATAATATAATAGATATTTTTTGCTTTGAACAGGGGAATAAGAGGAAAGAGTTTTGCTGCTTGTTTATTTTTTTCATGAGGCAGGTCCTTCTGTAACATTCATGCAAGAAACAGTACAACCGTGATTTGCAACCGTTATGATACGTACATTGATTTTCCTATATGAATTGGTTACTATTGAATGAGAGATTGAGACGGTAAAAGTAGAGATCGGTACAATCGAGGCAAAGATTTCGGTGACACGGACTTCCTCATATGCAAAGTGATATCGGCAAATGCCTTAAGGAGGGAAACAGCGCGTGAGCACGGATTCTCCATATATCAACAGAGAACTCAGTTGGCTCGATTTTAACACAAGAGTGCTGGAAGAAGCGGAAAGCCCGCAAAACCCAATGCTGGAACGTTTAAAATTCTTGTCGATCTTCTGCTCAAATCTCGACGAGTTTTTTATGGTTCGCGTCGGCGGTTTATTTGATCAAGCGCTTGCTGGGTTGGAAAGCGAAGACAAAATTACGGAGTTATCCCCCAAACAGCAGCTTGACTCCATATTTAGCAAAGCCGCCGACATGGTTTCCCGCTATAATAACGCGCAGATGGCTGTGTTTTCTGCGCTGGACGCCATTGGCGTACATCGAATTAAAACCGGGAAACTATCCGAAAATCGATTACAGGCTTTTCACGCGGAATTTAACAAGACCATTCGTCCGCTTGTATCAGTCGTTATTGTTGATGGAAAACATCCGTTTCCCTATCTGCCGAACAAAGCGGTGTTTATTGCCGCGCACCTCAAGAGTAAAAACGGAAATAAACTTGGGCTTATGCTTTTCCCGGAAACTTCCAGCAAAATCGTTTTCCGCAATTCTGACGATGTTGTATTTTACCTAGCGGAAGATTTGATTAAAACATTCGCGCAAGAGATGTTCGCGAAGATGGAAGTCGTAGAAGTTGGAAAGTTTCGTGTGACGCGCAATGCGGACTTGGAGCTTGATGATGAGATCGTCGGGAGCGAGGAAGATTATCGCACGGCGATGCAGCACATCATCGAGAAGAGGCGCAAGTTAATGCCCGTACGGTTGGAAACCAACCTGCCCGCAGCGAGCGAACTCGCAAAAGATTTGGCGAATCGCTTAGGCTTAACACAAAAACAGGTTTTCACGCGTCGCGGGCCGCTGGACATGAGCTTGATGTGGACGGTGATTGACGCCGCAAAAGCGAAAAAGTTTACGGACTCTTTTTACAAAGACATCAAGAGTATTTACGTGCCGGGAATTCAACGGGAAGTCAGCATCCATCAGCAGATTCGAGCGAAGGATTACTTAATCATACACCCATATATTAATTTTGACGCCGTATTGGATTTGCTTCGTGAAGCTGTTTTTGACGATTCGGTGATCGCCATTCGACAAACACTCTATCGGGTATCGAACCACTCCGAGGTGGTGAAGTATCTGGTCGCCGCGGCCGAAAAAGGGAAAGAAGTAACCGTAATGGTGGAACTAAAGGCCCGCTTTGATGAGGAGAATAATATCGAATGGGCAGCAAAGCTTGAAGATGCAGGATGCCATGTGATATACGGGCGCGACTACTTAAAGGTACACGCAAAACTATTATTAATCACGCGCAGATCGCCAAAGGGAATTCAATATACCGCGCATGTTGCGACGGGAAATTATAACGAGAAGACTGCCAATTTATACACTGACGTAGGGATATTGACCTCCAATGAAGACATCGCAAACGACATCATCCTGTTCTTTCGAGAATTGGGGATGGACTATACAAGCGGTGGTTATCGTGTGTTTAGCGTTTCTCCCGACGGAATCCGGCAGAAATTTTACGAGTTGATCGACAATGAGATTAAATGCATGGAGATGTATGGCCGCGGGGGACATATCATCGCGAAAATGAATGCATTGGCGGATAAAAAAATGATCGACAAGTTAGTGGCGGCGTCTCAGGCGGGCGTTAAGATTGACTTGATCGTGCGCGGTATATGCTGCCTGCGGGCGGGGATTCCCGGCCTGACGGAGAATATCCGCGTCATCAGCGTTGTCGGACGGTTCCTTGAGCATTCGCGTGTTTACTGGTTTTTAAACGGCGGCGACGAAAAGATGTTTATCTCTTCGGCGGATTTGATGACGCGCAATCTGGATCGCCGCATGGAGGTTCTTTGCCCGGTAATGGACAATACCATTGTGGTGAGAATCAAGAGTATGCTGGATTGTTTGTTAAAAGACGTCGAAAAGGGGCGCATGATGCAGCCCGACGGCAGCTATACACGGCTTGAACGAGCAGACGGCTGCCAGAACGCACAGATGGTTGAATATCAAAAGTGTCTGGATGATTATAAAATGCAGCTGCCCCATAAAAAAATCTTACTGATGCGACCGATCCGCCGCGCGGTCGGCAACGCGTTCATATGGCTCGGACGACACATTTCGCCTTCGGTTCCAATTGAGTAACGGGTTATGCGGGATTCTTCTTATATGGAGTTGCCGGATACCATAGCGTAAAAACAAACGAATTAGAAAAAACAGCAACATGGTTGGCTGATGGATGTTTAAAAATGTTTAATCAAGGAGGAACAATCATGAAAGTAGGATTGTTGACAAGCGGAGGAGACTGCCAGGGGCTCAACGCCGTGTTACGAGGCGTAGCGAAAACGCTGTTTGGATTAATCCCAAATTTGGAACTTTACGGAATTCTGGACGGGTATCGCGGATTGATTGAAGGAGAATGGCGCCGGATGGGGCCGGAGGAATTTTCCGGCATTTTGCGGCAGGGAGGCACGATTCTAGGGACATCGCGCCAGCCTTTCAAAGAAATGCAGACGTTGAACGAAAACAATACAAGCAAGCTCAACATGATGATTAAAAACTACAAAGAGAACGGATTCGACGCGCTTGTGATCCTCGGCGGAAACGGAACGCACAAGACGGCATATCTGCTCAGCCAAAATGGCGTTAATGTGGTTACGATACCTAAGACGATTGACAACGACGTATACGGAACCGACCTTACGTTCGGCTTTGACAGCGCGGTAGAGAAAGCGACCTATGTGATCGATGCCATCCACACAACCGCGGCATCACACGGACGTGTCTTTGTGATCGAATTGATGGGTCACAAGGTTGGTTGGATTACGCTTTGCGCTGGAATCGCAGGCGGTGCGGATGTGATTTTGATTCCGGAGATACCATATGATCTCGAAAATGTGATGAAAGCAATTGAAGACCGCAACAAACAAGGGAAGAATTTTTCGATCATTGCAATTGCGGAAGGCGCGATGACGAAGGATGAGGCAGAGCTGCCGAAAAAAGAAAGAAACAACCTCATTGCGCCGGGGAACAGGCTTGCGCAAATATTATCCGAAAGACTTGAACAGGATGTTCGCGCGATTGTACCCGGTCATTTGCAAAGAGGCGGAGATCCAACGTCTACCGACCGCCTGTTGTGCTCCCGCTTTGGCGCTATGGCGGGTGAACTGGTCAAAAACGGACAGTTTGGCAACATGGTTGCGCTTAGGGGGACAGAAATCGTCGCGGTACCATTGGAAGAAGTGGCGGGCAAGCTGAAGAGCATTCCGGCGGACGCGCAGCTACTGCGCCACGCAAAGCTTCTGGGGATATCCATGGGAGTTTAGCTCCGTAATTTATTCTACAAACGCGCATTGAGGTTGGCGGCAAACAATCCGCCATACCCGGTCGAAATTGTCTCAGAATGTAAGAGGTAGAAAAACAGACAGCTGTCGAATGTCGGCTGTCTGTTTTAACTTCCCCTGCTTGATTCGCTACCTCGATTCGATACCTCGCGACACGCGGCCTGCGCGCAAGGGCGTTTCGCGTTGCCTCTAAAGCGGCTTCCTAAAACACCCGCGCTGGGCTTGCTCCGCCGTCGCTGCATCGCTCACTGGGCGCACTCAGCTTCGCAACAGTGAACAGCCGCAATGCGTCTACTCGCGCAATGTCTCTGGTTCGAGATAGCAGGAAAGCAAAAATAAAAGGCCACCAGATGGTGACCTTTTATTTTTGGCTCCCCCTGTTGGACTCGAACCAACGACACTGCGGTTAACAGCCGCA
>CAYVAO010000135.1:0-6065 GCA_964448895.1 uncultured Christensenella sp. | reverse complement strand
GCGTCGATGCACTCGTCATCCGTCGCATCCAGTCTGCCATAGCGAATGTTTTCCAGCACCGTGCCCGTAAAGAGGTTGGTGTCCTGCAGCACCATGCCGATGGCGCGCCGTAGATCCTGCTTGCGGATTTTGTTGATGTTGATGCCGTCGTAGCGAATCTTGCCGTCCGCAATGTCGTAAAAACGGTTGAGCAGGTTCGTGATGGTCGTCTTGCCCGCGCCCGTTGCGCCGACAAACGCAACCTTCTGACCCGGTTCGGCAAAGAGCGAAACATCGTGTAGTACGGTCTTGTCCTGCTCATAGCCGAAGTCAACGCCTTGCAGACGCACGTCACCGGAGAGCCGCGTATAGCGCAGCGTACCGTCCGGCAGCGGCTGCCTCCAGGCCCAGATTCCCGTGCGTTCCGCGCTCTCCGTCAATACGCCGTCCGTCTCCTGCGCGTTTACGAGCGTAACCGTGCCCTCGTCCGATTCCTTCTGTTCGTCCAACAGGGCAAACATGCGGCTCGCACCCGCGAGGCCCATGATGACCGCGTTGAGCTGCTGCGACACCTGGTTGATGTTGCCGGAAAACTGGCGCGTCATATTCAGAAACGGAACGACGATGCTGATGCTGAACGCCAATCCCGAAATGCTGACATTCGGCGCCTTGCTCAAGAGAAACGCGCCGCCCGCCATCGCGACCATGACATAGATCAGGTTGCCGATGTTCATGATGATGGGAGCAAGTATGTTTGCAAACGTGTTGGCTTTTTCGGAATCTTGAAACAACGCGTCGTTGACTTCGTCAAAGCCGGCTTTCGCCTCGTTTTCATGGCAGAAGACCTTGATGACCTTTTGCCCCGCCATCATCTCCTCGACATATCCTTCGGTTTGACCGATGGCTTTCTGCTGACGCATGAAGTATTTTGCGGAATTGCCGCCGATCTTTTTGACCACCACCAGCATGAACGAAACGCCGAAGAGTACGACCAGCGCCATCCAAACGCTGTAATAGAGCATGATGGAAAACAAGGTGATCACCATAACGCCGGAGACGAGCAACTGCGGCAGGCTCTGCGAGATGAGCTGACGCAGGGTGTCGATATCGTTGGTGTAGTGGCTCATAATGTCGCCGTGCGCATGCGTATCAAAATACTTGATCGGCAGATCCTGCATGTGGTCAAAGAGCTGCTCACGCATTTTCTTGAGCGCGCCTTGCGAGAGAACCGCCATTGCGCGCGTATAGGCGAACGACAGCACAAGCGAGACGAGATACATCGCCGCCAGCAGAGAGGTCAGCCGGATGATCTGCGGGCCGATGACGTCCCAACCTGCTCCCGCGTTTTGCTCCAGCACCGCGATGATGTTTTGCGTAAAGATCGCGGGCATGGCGGAGACCGCGGCGGAGACGATGATGCAAAAGATCACGAGCGGCAGCGCAACGGGATAATACGAAAACAGCATGCGAAACAGACGCCTGAGCGTGCCTTTTTGATAGGTTTTTTTCGGCTTCATTCCTGATCACCTGCCTTGTTCTGGGATTCATACACTTCGCGGTACACGTTGTCGCTTTTGAGCAACTGCTCGTGTGTACCGACGGCGGTGATGCCGCCTTTGTCCATCAGCACGATGCGATCTGCGTCCATGACGGAGGCGACGCGCTGGGCGATGATGATCTTGGTCGTTTCGGGCAAGAATTCTTTCAACGCTTTGCGAATTTTCGCGTCCGTATGGGTATCCACCGCGCTTGTGGAGTCGTCGAGAATCAAGATGCGCGGTTTTTTCAGCAGCGCGCGCGCGATGCAGAGGCGCTGCTTCTGCCCGCCGGAGACGTTGGTTCCACCCTGCTCAATCCTTGTTTCATATCCCTGCGGGAAAGAGCGAATGAATTCGTCCGCCTGCGCAAGTTCACAGGCATGCTTGAGCTCTTCGTCGCTCGCCTGCGGGTTACCCCAACGCAAATTTTCCGCGATGGTGCCGGAAAAGAGCACGTTGTTTTGCAGCACGACAGAAACCTGATTGCGAAGCGCGTCCAGGTCGTATTCCTTTACGTCGTGTCCGCCAACGCGAACAATGCCGCTCGTCGCGTCGTAAAGCCGCGGAATCAGCTGCACGAGCGATGTTTTGGAAGAGCCGGTCGTGCCGAGAATACCGATCGTCTCGCCGGAGCGAATGTGCAGGTTGATATCCAGCAGCGCCATGCGTTCCTCTTTCTCCGAATAGCGGAAGCTCACGGGATCAAAGTCGATCGAGCCGTCCGCAACGTCCAGCACCGGATGCTCCGGGCTTGGCAGCGAGCTCTTTTCGGACAGTACTTCGACGATGCGGCGACCGGATTCGTCCGCGATGGTGACCATAACGAACACCATGGAGAGCATCATGAGGCTCATGAGCGTCTGAAAACTATAGATCATCAGCGAGGAAAGCTGGCCTACGTTAAAGTGCAGCCCTCCGGTTGTGGCGATGGTATACGCGCCGAACGTGAGGATGAAGACCATGTTGATGTACAGGCAAAACTGCATCATCGGCCCGTTGAACGCGAGGATTTTTTCGGCTTTGGTGAATTCCTGGCGCAATTCTTCGGCGGCTACGCCAAACTTTTGCTTTTCATAGTCTTCGCGAACAAAAGACTTCACCACGCGGATGCCCTGCACGTTTTCCTGAATGGAACGGTTGAGCGTGTCATACTTGCGAAATACGCGACGAAAGATTGGGAACGCGCTGCGGATGATGAAAAACAGCCCGATCCCAAGCATTGGAATCACGACGACGAAGATCAGCGCGAGCTTGCCGCCCATGATAAACGACATCACTACGGCGAAGATCAACATGAGCGGGCTACGAATGGCGACACGGATGAGCATCATATATGCGTTTTGAACGTTGCTCACGTCCGTGGTCAGGCGCGTAACCAGCGAAGAGGAAGAGAAGCGGTCGATGTTTTCGAACGAAAAGGATTGGATGCTGGAAAACAGATCGCGCCGCAGGTTTCGCGCAAAACCACTGGCGGCCGTTGCCGCGGTTTTTCCGGAGAGCCTGCCAAAGTTGAGCGAAAGCGAAGCTAAGACGATCAGGATTAGCCCGTAGCGCAGTACGACGTTAAAAGTACAGCCCGCCTTGATCTGGTTGACGAGCAGCGCCGTAATAAAAGGGATGATGCATTCGATGACTACCTCCGCCGAGACATAGATCGGCGCGAGGATAGAGGGCTTCTTATATTCCCGAATGCTGTGTATCAGGGTTTTCCACATTCGTGTGTGTTCTCCTTGCTGCCTGTGGAACGTGCCCATCAGGCTGGGTATTTATTTGAGTTGGTGTTTTTGGGTGTGCAGTATTATTTCATGCAGGACTCGTCCAGAGACAGCGCAAACGCAGGATCGGACTTGATCTCCTCAAGGTGTGCCGTGAGAATGCCGAGCGTTTCTTCCAGCTGATTCTTTTGCTCCGCATCGAGGCATTCAAACGTACGCTCCAGCGTGCGGTGATAGTGCTCCTCCACCGATAAAGCCGTCTCGCGTCCCTGTTGCGTCAGCGAAATGTTGACCTGCCGCTTGTCCTCCGCGCACTTGGTGCGAAGAATCAGCCCGCTGTCCTCCATTTTTTGCAGTATCTCGCTGAGCGCGCCGGAACTGATCTCCAGAATATCCTGCAATTCCTTTTGCGTGATGGCCCCGTGGTTGTTGAGTCGCATCAAAATGCGCTGCTGGCCTGCTTTTCCGCCGATCTGATAATACAAAAATCGACCGCAGGTTTTTAGCCGAATGGCTAATGTATGCTCCTGCCAATGTTTCAAAACGCGTCGCTCCCCTCGATTGCTCTGTACCAAGAAGTTAGGTACCGAACGATATTGTACTCCGATTGCTATTATTTTGCAACAGAATTGTACAATAGGGTACCTACGGGTCGTAGAATCAAAAACACCGCCAAATGGCGGTGTAGTCAGAAAGTGTCACAAATCAGGCTCAGCCTTGATTGTTCTTCGCAAAATAGCTGCTCAGGATATCGAGGCTCTCGTCCCGCAATACGCCGCCGGTCACCTGCGGCCTGTGCGCGGAGCGGGAGAAGACGATTTCGCAGCAGTCGCTGCCGGTTTTGCCGATGATGTTGCATAGATCGATATCGCTCGCGCCGAACACGAGCCTGCCGAGCTTTGTCCAAACCATCGCGCCGCAGCACATAAAGCACGGCTCGCAGCTGGAATACAGCGTGTAGTCCGTCAAATCGGTGATGCGTTCGGCGGAACAAAAGTTGCGCAGCAAACCCGCTTCCGCGTGATACGTCGGATCGGAGCAGGTATAGATCTGGTTTTCGTTGGTAAACACGATTTCGCCGTCTTTGACCAGCACCGCGCCAAAAGGCTCGTTACCGTGCGCCACCGCCTGTGCGGAGAGGCGGATCGCCTCTTTCATAAAAAATTCGTCTTGCGTCATGAAATGCGTTTCTCCTCATACGTTGCGCAGAGTCGCGCAATAAGACTTGTATCACCATCTTATGCGAGCAGATTGCGCATTGCAAGAGCTTGATTGCTTGATTGCGAGCAAAACGGCGCGTTATTCCAAAATAGCATACCCTGCCGCGGAGAGCACATGAGTCGCGCGGTCAAACACATCCGCATTTGTGAAAATATAGTCCGTGTTGTAGGTGGACACGGCAAAGATGCTGATTTTTTGCGCGGCGAGAATGCCGGAGATCTCGGCAAGAATTCCCACAAGAGAAAAATCCAGCACGCCGCCGACGCGAAATCCACGCCAGCCGTCCTCCCGCGCGAGGGCGATTGCAGGAACCGCGCTTGTTTCGCAGACAAGCGAAAGCTCCTCGTCGGTTTTTGAGAAAAACAGGAACTCTTTCGAAAAGTCAACGCCGGACACGTCGGGAAGCTGACAAACGGTAAACGTCTGCGGCAAAATCTTGAGATTCATGCGATACTCCTTATGGTTAAACCTTGGTTCAAACAAAACGCCCGCGGCAATGCTGCGGGCGTGTGAAAACGTTTGCTTTGCCGTTATGATTTTGTAAAGATCGGCAGTGCCTTGATGATGCGATCGACACAGCCTTCTTCGCCGAGCGCCTCGGAATCCAGGCTGATGTCGAAATGGCTTGCGTCCCGCCAGCTTTCGCCGGTGTAGAAACGGTAATACTCCGCGCGGTTTTCGTCCTGATCGCAGATGTATTTCTTGATCTCCGCCTCCGACATCGCGAGGGAATAGTTCGCAACGCGCGCAATTCTGGCCTCGATGGGCGCGTGGATAAACGTGCGCATCAGATACGGTTTTCCCTTGAGTATTTGATCCGCGCAGCGGCCCAATATGATGCAGCTGCTGATTTCGGCAAGCTCGGTGATAATCTTCGCCTGAAACTGGAACAGGTTTTGCTGACTGGTAAAGTTGTCGCTGTCCGGCGGCAGCACCTCGCCCGTATACACCTTTTGTGCGGCATGCATCATCTCGCGTTTGCCGAGGCGCTCGTCCACTTCACCAAAGAGCCGCTCGTTGATGCCGCTGACATCGGAAGCAATGCGCAATAGCTTTCGGTCGTAAAACGGAATGTTGAGCTTGTCGGAGAGCTTCCTCGCGATGTCGTATCCACCGCTGCCTTTTTCACGCGCGATCGTGATCACATAGTGTGCCATAATCCAGTCTCCTTTCCGGATGGCGCTTTATGCGCCGAGGTATGCCTTGCGAACCCTGTCGTCCTCGGCGAGCTCTTTTGCCGAGCCTTGCATGGAGATTTTGCCGGTTTCAAGCACGTATGCGCGATCCGCGACGGCGAGCGCTTTCTTTGCGTTTTGCTCGACGAGCAGAATCGTGATTCCGCTGTTATGCAGTTGCTCGATGATGGTAAAAATCTCGTTGACCAGAATCGGCGAAAGACCCATGGAGGGTTCGTCCATGAGCAGGATCTTGGGATCCGTCATCAGCGCGCGACCGGTTGCCAGCATCTGCTGTTCGACGCCGGAAAGCGTGCCGCCGAGCTGAAGCGCGCGCTCTTTCAGACGCGGAAAATGATGAAACACCTTTTCCATATTGTATTTGATCTGCTTGGCGTCTTTAATAATATACGCCCCCATACGCAGGTTTTCCTCTA
>CAYVAO010000134.1:5027-6072 GCA_964448895.1 uncultured Christensenella sp. | reverse complement strand
GTCGGTGCGACGGACACCTGCCCTCCGCCGCCGGCAAGTTGCATGAGCGATCCGCCGAAGAAATTCGCAACGCCGCCGGAGAAGATCGTAAGCGTTAGACCCGTTACGTTCTGGTTGGTGCGCAGCGTAATGGTCAAAAAGCTGTAGATCAGCCCGCCGAGCACGGCCGCCGCAAACGCGCACACAACCGCAATGAGGACGCAAATCAGCTTGCTGGGCTCGGGTACGGCGCTTTCATAGAAGAACACGCCGATCAGTCCCGCAATGCCGCCGAGGTACATCACGCCCGGAACGCCGAGGTTGAGGTTGCCGGACTTCTCCGCCAATATCTCGCCGACCGCGCCGTAGATGATGATCGTACCAAAGACAATCGCCGCTTGGAATAAAGCGATAAACTCGGTCATTTTTCGACCTCCTTGCTCTTCGCCGAACGGAATTTAATCTTGTAGTTGATGAAGAACTCGCTGCCGAGAATGAAGAACAGGATGATGCCTGTAATCATTTCGGAAACATAATCGTTCAGTTGGAATTGGGATGCGATTTCAATCGCGCCGCGTTCCAGGAACACGATCAACGCGGAGATGAGTATCATGACAAAGCTGTTAAACCGCGCAAGCCATGCGATGATAATCGCCGTAAATCCGCGTCCGCCGGCCGTGCTGGTCGAGATCGTGTGGCTCGCGCCGCTGACAGCGAGGAAACCGGCGATTCCGCAGATTGCACCGGAGATGATCATGGAGCGAATGATGACCTTACGCACGTTGATTGCAGCGTACCGAGCGGTGTTTTCGCTTTCACCAACGACCGCGATCTCGTAGCCATGTTTGGTATATTTCAGATACACATACATGAGAATCGTCAACGAAAGAACGATGATGACGTTTAGCGTGTATGCTTGCCCGAAGATTTGCGGAAACCATCCGCTCTTTGACGTCGGGTTGATGATGCCGACGGAGTTGCTACCATAGGGATGTTCCCACTGTGCCACGAAGAAGCTCGTTAACTGAATGGCTATGTAGTTCATCATCAGCGTAAAGAGCGTTTC
>CAYVAO010000134.1:0-5017 GCA_964448895.1 uncultured Christensenella sp. | reverse complement strand
TGCCGCCGGCTAGCGCGCTTCCGATGAACATGACGACGATCAGCGGAACGAGCGGCAGCGTATTGCCGAGGTTGATCATGCAAGCTGCGGCGACGATGCCGCCAACCAGAACCTGGCCTTCTGCGCCAATGTTCCAAAATCGCATTTTAAACGCGGGCGCGAGACCAACCGAGATGCAGAGCAGCATCATAATATCGCGAATGGTAACCCAGATGCGCTTTTTGGTTCCAAACGCGCCGTTGACCATCGCGGCATAGACTTTTAAGGGGTTGAGCTTTGTCAGCGAAAAGATGATTATCGCGCAGATGATAAGCGCGATCGCTAACCCGATCAGGCGGACGCCAAACGATTTCCAGATCGGCAGGCCGTCCCGCTTTGACATGCGGACAAACGGTTCGTGATGTACGCTTTTCTCTTTACTCACGGTTTGTCCCTCCTTCTTTCAGATAAGTCATCAGGTATCCAACTTCATCCTTCGTGGTCGTTCGCGCATCGACGATGTCGTTGACATGCCCCGCGCAGAGCACCATGATACGATCGCACAACTCCAGCAAAACATCGAGGTCTTCGCCGACGAAGATGACGGAGGCGCCGCGCTTTTTCTGTTCGCTCAGAAGGTGATAGATGTTATAGGACGTGTTGATATCCAGACCGCGCACCGCGTAAGCGGACATCATCAATTGCGGTTCCATCGAGATTTCGCGACCGACCAGTACCTTTTGTACGTTTCCGCCGGAAAGTCTGCGAACAGGAGTGTTGATGCTCGGTGTTACCACTTCCAGATCGTGAACGACGGTTTCCGCGAGCTTCTTTGGCTTTTTGCGATCCGCAAACGGGCCTTTACCATCCATATAACTTCTCAGCATCATGTTATCCGTCAGGTTCATGCTGCCGACAAGGCCCATGCCGAGGCGGTCTTCCGGAACAAAAGCGAGCGCGACGCCGAGACGCTTGATATCCAATGGATGCATGCCGGAAATCGTCTTCTTCTCTCCGGTGCTGGAAATGAACTCAATGCTGCTGCAATCGCGGCAGTTTTGTAAGCCCGCGATTGCCTCTAAAAGTTCCTTTTGTCCGCTGCCGGAGATTCCCGCAACGCCGAGAATTTCGCCGCTGTATGCGGTAAAATTCACGTCGCAAAGGCGGGTTACGCCGTCCTTGTCGCAGACATTCAGGTTTTTAACAATCAAACGCGGTTTGGGGTCAACCGGAACGGTACGCTCGATATCCAGCGTAACAGCGCGACCAACCATCATCTCCGTGAGTTTCATTGCATCGGTTTCGGACGTTTTCACATCGCCGATGTATTGACCCTTGCGAAGTACGGCGACGCGATCGGAAATCTCCAAAACCTCATGCAGTTTGTGTGTGATGATGATGATGGACTTGCCGTCCGCCTTCATGTTGCGCATCACGCAGAAGAGCTTTTGCGTTTCCTGCGGCGTGAGCACAGCGGTTGGCTCGTCAAGAATCAAAATGTCCGCGCCACGGTAAAGCACCTTGACGATTTCCAGCGTCTGCTTTTCCGAGACCGACATCTCATATACTTTTTTATTCGGGTCAACGACAAAACCATACCGGTCGCAAATTTGCTTGACCGATTCGCGAACGCTTTTGAGATCGACGACGCGCGTTTCATTCAAACCCAATATGATGTTTTCAGCTGCTGTTAAAACGTCTACCAGTTTGAAGTGCTGGTGAATCATGCCGATGTGCAGGTCAAATGCGTCCTTCGGAGAAGCGATGGTGACAGGTGTACCATTGATGATGATCTCGCCGCTGTCGGGGAAATAGATACCCGCCAGCATATTCATGAGCGTGGTCTTCCCGCTGCCGTTTTCGCCGAGCAGAGAGAGTATCTCACCCCGTTGAATATCAAGGCAAACTTTGTTGTTCGCGACCACCTCACCGAAGGTCTTGGTGATGTTGACCATTCGGATCGCTATTGAACTTTCCACATGTTTGGCCCCTTCTATATTAGATTAAGACTTGCTGAAAATATTTTAGCATAACCGTGAACCGAATGTAAACAAAAAGGTACGATTCTTTGCGAAATAAAAAATGTTCGTTCCGCATCACGCAAAAAGAGAGCAGAAGTCTGCTCTCCATCGAGTTTAATCAGTCTACATTCGTTTTTGAGATGTGTCAAAGGGGAAACGGTATCCCGTCTCCCCTTTGACCGCACACGCCTTATGGCAGTGTTTTAGCTCAACTCGGTGATGCCGTCGATGCGCAGAGCAAAGTACGGCGCGCTACGGAATTCGGACTCGTGGAAGTAGCCATCAACGATGCACTCTTCGGTCGGGCCCTGATACTGAACGGCGGTGTAATCCGCGTTCATGGTGGAGAAGTCAAACGGAGCCGTGGTCACAGCAGCGCCACCAACGGTGAACGTTGCCGCATCAAACACGTGCAGCGTGCCGGCCTTGAGGCCAGCGATGACTTCGGCAACTTTCTCGGCGGTGCCAGCTGCGCAGCTCGCGCCAAGGGCGGAAATCTGCACGGCGTCTTCGTTGTAGCCGCCAGAGTAGTCATGCTTCATCGTGGCACCGCTCATGAAATCAGAGAGGATGTCCTTGTAAAGCACGGACCAGTTGTTCTGCGCGCTGGTCAGAGCGGCGGTGGGCGCAACGCTGAGCATGTCTACGTTGTAACCAACGCTGTAGACCGCTTCACCTGCATCCAGCTTCGCCTGAACGGCGGAGGGAGCACCGGTGGAGTCCGCGTGCTGGCCAATGATGACGCAACCCATGGACATCAGGGTGTTGGCGGCTTCCGCTTCTTTGGTCATGTCAAACCAGCTGTTGGTGTAGATAACATCCATGTGCGCTTCCGGCACGATGGACTTGATGCCGAGGAAGAACGCGGTGTAACCGCTGACCACTTCAGCATACGGATAGGCGCCAACATAGCCGATATGGGGGTCGGTCACGGTGCCGGCATCCATGAGTTCCTTGAGCTTCATGCCAGCGACGACGCCGGACACGTAGCGGGATTCATAGGTGTAGGGGAAGAAGTTGACGACATTGGGCAGACCGCAAACGGCAGCCGTGTCACCCGTTGCCGGGCAGAACATCACGTCGGGATATTCTTCCGCAGCCTGCACCATATAGGACTGGTGCGAATAGCTGTTGGAGAAGATGATCGTGCAGCCCTGCTCCGCAAGGTCAACTGCGGTATCATAGCAGGTTTCGTCTTCCGGAATCGAATACTTCCAGATGACCTGGTCTTCGGAGATGCCAAGAGCAGCGATTGCGCCCTTGATGCCTTCGATGTGCGCGTAGGTGTAGCCTTCGTTTTCGTCGCCAACAAGAATGACGCCGACTTTCAGAGCGGGGGCTTCCGTCGCTTCAGCAGCGGGGGCTTCCGTCGCTTCCGCGGCAGGCGCTTCGGTGGCGGTAGCTGCCGGTTCCGTTGTGGCTGCGGGTGCAGCACAAGCGGCCAGAGCAAATACCATCGTCAGGACAGCCAGAAGAGCAATGATTTTTTTCATGGTTTTCCTCCTACAGAATTTTGATTTTTAGGAACTATTTTTCGTTTCCCTTTGCAGAAAAAATGACATGCTGCCAAAGTATTTTTCTGCTTTCATGTAATTTCCGGAGGATTTCTGCGTAACGATCGGCTTTTGTTTGCAACTACGCCGCCGCACTCCGCAGATCATGTTTGTTTCATTTCGAAAAAAGTATTTCTCTTTTCACTTCTTATTTTAATTATGTCAGCGAATTCGTCCGCTTGCTTCCAGCGCCTTGATGTCCGGTTCACACTTAAATGGTTCGCCTGCGGCAAGCATCGCGTTTTTCACGTCCTTAAGACCGCTTCCGGTCGAAACGACCGTTACGCTCTCGTGCTGCTTGATGATTCCGCTTGCAACAGCCGCTTTCACGCCTGCGGTCGCGGTAACGCCCGCGGGTTCGCTGAAACCGCCTTCCGTTCTGCCAAGCAGGCGCATCGCGTCCAGAATCTCTTCGTCCGAAACGGCGATCCATGTGCCGCCGCTATCCTTGACCGCGCGCTGTGCCTTGACGGGATTGCGCGGAACGCCGACTGCGATGCTGTCCGCCAGTGTGTTCTCCGGCGTTGGTTTCAGAATGCCGTCCGTGTGATCCGCGTCCACAAACGGGCAGCAGCCGGTGGATTGCACGCCGAGTATCTTTGGAATGCGTTCGATCATGCCGAGTTGCAGCAGATCGTAAAAGCCATTATATACGCCGCCGATGGTGCAACCGTCGCCAACGGAGATCGCGACCCAGTCGGTCGGGTTCCAGTTGAGTTGCTCGGCGATTTCCAGGGCAACCGTCTTCTTCCCTTCCGTCATCACGGGATTGATGCCCGCGTTGCGGTTGTAGAAGCCCCATTTTTCGATTGCGGCTTTGCTCAGCTCAAACGTCTGGCGATAGTCGCCTTTTACGGAAACGACGTTTGCGCCGAAGATTAGGAGTTGGGCGACTTTGCCGAGCGGCGCGCGCTCCGGCACGAAGATTACGCTCTTGAGCCCCATGCGTGCGGCACTGCCCGCGCAGGAACTCGCGGCGTTTCCTGTAGAAGAGCAGCTGATCGTGTCGTAGCCAAGCTCGATTGCTTTGGCGACGGCGACACCGCTTGCGCGGTCTTTCAGCGAGCCGGTAGGATTCAATCCATCATCTTTAATATAAAGCGTATCCAGACCAATTTGTCTGCCGAGGCGCAGCGAGCGATACAACGGCGTCCAACCGATGCGTAAAAAGTCCGAAAGGCCTTCGCCTTTGATCGGCATCAGAGCGCGGTAGCGCCACATGCTATTGTCATGATCTTTTTTCAGTGATTCTTTGGAAAGAACAGATTTGATTTCGGAATAGTCGTATACGATGTCCAGAATGCCCTTTTCTCCGCAGGACGGACAAGTCATCAGTTCCGGGCCGAACGGGTATTCCTTTCCGCAAATTGTACAGCGATAGCCTGCAACGCGCTTCATAAGAACACTCCAATGTTAATTTTATAAGATACTTGCGGTTGTATTACCGCTCAACACAGTTTATCA
>CAYVAO010000133.1:0-6072 GCA_964448895.1 uncultured Christensenella sp. | reverse complement strand
CTGTGTAGACAGACACAGCGTATAACCATAATGATATCGCATCAATTAGCCTTCGACAAGGTTTTCATCCTCCAAACGGATGAGATACTTGACCGTGCCGTCTTTTTCAGAGAACAGTTTTCGCTCGATGGAAACACCGCCGTAGGGAATAGACGTGAGTTTTTCGCGTAGTACGGCGGGGAGATTGGTCATCTCCTCCGGACGTGCGCCGCGATTGAGCCAGTCCCAAACCTGCTCGGCGCGGTATTTCGGCTCGCCTAAATCCAAAATGAGACGCTCCACTTCGGCTTTTGATAGATCGGCTAAATACATCGTCTCATCCTCGCAATATAAAATCCGTCGGTGTGGTGAATATGCGGCAGCAGCTGAATCTGGCCGTCGTTTGAAATTGGAATCGGAATTTCCTCCAAAGCAAACTCTTTGTGGTCGTGTAAAAATGCTTCTATCTGATCTTCGTTCTCACGACGGGAAATCGTACAGGTTGCGTAGACGAGCAGGCCGCCGGGCTTTACATAACGCGAACACGATTGAAGAATGTTCTTCTGAATTTCAACGAGAGAGACGATATCCACATCTGATTTGCTGTAGCGAATATCAGGTTTATCGCCGAGCAGGCCAAGCCCGCTGCAAGGTTCGTCGATTAAAACACCGTCAAACATGGATTCAAACGCGGGGTCATACTCGCTCGCATCCTTAACCATCGTTTCGGCGGAGACGTGCAGACGTTCCAACGTTTTATCGAGCAATTCTTTGCGATGGGGATGCAATTCGAAACAAGTTAGCCGGATGTCATTCTGCATCAAACTGCTCAGATACGCGCTTTTACCGCCTGGCGCAGAACAAGCGTCCAAAACACGCTTGCCCGCCATGTTGCCCAGCGCGCGGCAGGCGAGCATCGCGCTCTCGCCCATTACGGTAAATTTTCCTTCTAGAAAGAGCGAGTGAGCCGCGATATTGAACCCGCTTGCGAGCGAAAGCGAATTCGAGTCCCATCGATTGACTTCACTTGTGACGGGAAGTGTTTCTTGCAGTTTTTCGATTGTATATGGATATTGCGCGCGCACTTCCAGCGGGGAAGCGGGTCGGGATAATAGCGCCTCCGCTTGCGATTCGCCAAAGCGGGTAACCCACTCGCGCACAATCCACTCCGGGTAACTATACTGAATCGAGAGGCGAGCGACCGGCTCGGCAGGAAACGGCGGGAGAGAGGCGCGGCTTCGATCAATGTTTCGCAGCACCGCGTTGACAAAGCTCGCAAGGCCGCTCTTTCCGACCTCTTTGGTGAGCGAGACGCTCTCGTTGATTGCCGCGTGCGCAGGTGTAGAAAGAAACAGCAGCTCGCAAACGCCCATCCGCAAAATGCCGCGAATGACCGGCTTTTGCGTGCCTTTGACGAAGTGAGCAAGATAATAGTCGATCGTCAGTAAATGATCGAGCGTATGGTAAACGAGCGCGGCGGCCAAATTAGCCTCGCGCTCCGGCAGGGAAGAAGTGAGTTGTTTGACGCGGAGATTCGCGTATGCTCCGCGATCGGTGATATCGCAGAGCGCGTCCAGCGCCTGCCTGCGTGTATTCAAACGAGCACCTTTCCTTCCAATGCCTTTCCGGCGAGATAGTCTTTTGCGCTGAGACGTTTGCCGCCGGTCGCTTGCAGTTCTACAATTTCCAGCCAGCCATCCGCGCAGCGCACGAACAATCCCGACTTTGCGTTTCCTTTTAATATACCGACGGGTTCGCTGCCGATGGTCAGATCTGAACGCCGCGTTTGATGAATCTTTAAAGGTTCTTCGCCGAGCAGCGCATACGCACCCGGCCAGGGGTTGGTTCCGCGGACGCGGTTGTGGACAGAAACCGCAGATTGCGAAAAATCGAGCTTGCCGTGTTCTTTTTTCAACATGGGACACTTCGTCGCCTGAGACTCATCCTGCGGAATGCGGACGAGCGTGCCCGCTTCCAGCGCGGTTATGGTTTTTGAGAGAGTTTCTGCGCCGAGTGCAGCCATACGCGAAAACAACTCGCCCGCCGTCTCGTCTGGATCGATTGCGATGTGATCAACCAGCAGGATGTCTCCCGTGTCCATACCGATATCGGTCATCATAGTCGTAATGCCGGTTTCGGACTCGCCATTGATAATCGCCCACTGGATCGGCGCCGCACCGCGATATTTGGGCAGGAGCGAACCGTGCACATTGATGCAGCCATATTTCGGGATCGCGAGGTTTTCCGCGGAGAGAATCTGTCCAAACGCCGCGGTCACCATTAAGTCCGGCGCAAACGATTTGAGCGCGGCAACACCTTCCGGCAAGCGAATCTTTTCAAATTGATACACAGGGAGGCCGTGTTCGAGCGCGTAAGCTTTCGTCGGCGGAGGTGTTAGCGTCGCGTGGCGACCGACCGGGCGATCGGGTTGCGTGAAGACAGCGAGCGTATGCCCGCTTTTTCGCAGCATGTCCAGCGACGGGAGCGCAAACTCCGGCGTGCCGAGAAAGGCGATTCTCATTAAATAGACTCCTCTTCTTTTGGTTCGTCGTCAAAGTCTTCCGGCGGTTCGGTTTTCTTCGTTAAATAGACGATGCCGTCGAGATGATCCAACTCGTGCTGAACTGCGCGCGCAAAGAACCCCGTCGTATCATAGGTGTGCTTCTCGCCTTTGCGGTCGAGTCCTTCTACGATAACATGATCTGCGCGCTCGACATAGCCGCTCTGACCGGGAAAGGACAGGCAACCTTCGTATCCGCCCTGGCATCCTTCCGAAAGAAGAATGCGCGGGTTGACCAGCTCTATTCTGCCTTCGCCCGCGTCGATGACGACCACGCGGCGGAGAATGCCAACCTGCGGCGCGGCAAGGCCTGCGCCATCGGCGGTATCCATGGTTTCAAACATGTCGTCGATCAAGTCGGAAAGCCGACCGTCGAACTTCTCGACGGGTTTGCAAATTTTATAAAGGCTCGGATCATCGTCCGTGCGAATGGTGCGTAATGCCATTGGGTAAGTACCTCCTTTTGGTGCCATCAGTATTGTACTAAAAAGCGCGCGCCGTGTAAAGGAAAGTACGGGTTGAGCAAAATTCTATCGTTGGTTGAGTTATGATTTGAACTCAATTATAAAGTTGAGCGTAATTCTACTAACGGTTGGAAGAAAATTTCAAACTCGAAAAACAGGCTATGTTCAAGTTTTACGTGATATGACATAATAAACGCATGAAAGAGAGGGACATAACAATGGAACAACAATCAATGGGAAAGCGCATCATGCAGCTGCGCAAAGAAAAAGGGTACACACAGGAACAACTCGCCGAGATGATGGGGGTTTCGGCGCAGGCGGTCAGCAAGTGGGAGAACGACGTGTCCTGCCCGGACATTTCAATTCTTCCTTTGCTGGCGGAGAAACTCGGTGTGTCGACGTATGAATTGCTTGGGGTCAAGCCAATTGAGCCGAAAGTCGTCATCGTTGACGCACAGAAGAATAATAAGGATAGCGATGGTTCGTTCTCCGTCTCCTGGGATGGCGGAAAGAGCGCAAAGAAGGACGGAATCTGGTTTGCGGTGTTGATCATCGTGCTGGGTGTGGCGTTTTTGATGCAGAGGCTAGGACTCGTGTCGTTCGGTATCTGGGGTATCGTCTGGCCCGCGGTTATCATTGGCCTTGGTGTGAGCTGGATGGTCAAGCGCTTTTCATTCTTCGCGCTTGCGGTAGCAGGGCTCGGACTTTACTTCCTGCTGTACAATCTGGGTTCGATTTCGCTTGTTTTAACATGGAGCATCATCTGGCCGACGCTGCTGGTGTTACTTGGCTTAACGATCCTTTATGAGACGCTCATTCCACATAAGCACAAATGCTGCGGCGTGAATTTTAGCGGCGACAAGGACAAGCGCAGTCAATATCGTGAAGAGAACGGCTTTGTCAGCTACGACTGCTCTTTTTCAGAGGAAAATCGCAAAGTAGCAGCGCAAACATTCCTGGGCGGAGATATTGATATCTCTTTTGGAAAGAGCGAGCTGGACTTAACGGATGTTCAATCTTTTGCACCAAACGCAAAATTGGATGTTGACGTTTCGTTTGCAACGCTTGACCTGATCGTGCCCAGAAGTGTTCGCCTCTACATTAAGGCGGATAAATCGTTTGGCACAATTCAGATGAATGGCGAGCCGAATTCGGATGCGGCGCAGTCACTTCAGATCGACGGTGATGTTTCTTTCGGCACGATGAATGTTTTCTACCGATAATCGAATCAAAAACCAATCAAAAACGCCGTGCGGAGTCATCCGTACGGCGTTTTGCTTACATATACTGTGTTTGCTATTCTGCGACCAAGTCGAAAATCAGCCTGACGAAGAGTAGTCCGAGGACAACAAGGATAAATGGTTTCACGACCTTACCGCCATTTTTCAGCAGCACACGCGCGCCGATGAAGTGCCCCGTGATGGCGAATACCGCTGAAATCAGCCCGATCGGGATGATCGCTTGCCCGTGAATTAGAAAGACCGCAAGGCTGCCGATGTTGCTGGATAGGTTCGCAATCTTGACGTTTCCAGCAGCGAGGCGCAACGGCAGTTTCGCAAGCTGTGTGTACGCAATCAACAGAAACGTGCCCGTTCCCGGCCCATAGAACCCGTCGTACATGCCGATAAATAGCGCGGCAAGACAGACGACGAGAAACTGTCGCTTCCGGCTGACCGGTTCCAGCGATTCCTCTGACAGATCGCGCTTTTTTAGTAAGACAAACGCGAGAATTGGTATTAACACCAACATGATATAGCGAATCACGTTGTCATCAATCGCGAGAATCAGCTTTGCGCCCGCAATGGAACCCAACACAGCGAGAATGGCGGAAGGAATCGCAGTCGGCCAGTCGACACACTTATTTTTGATAAATCGCGCGGTGGAAGCGCAAGTGCCGATGCTGCTACTTAGCTTATTGGTCGCAATCGCGTTGTGCGGCGGCAATCCCGCGATGAGGTAGGCGGGCAGCGAGATGAGCCCGCCGCCGCCCGCGACCGCGTCGATCAGGCTCGCCGCAAACACGAGCGGGCAGATGATCAGGAGCGACCAATAGTTGATTGTCATACGCTTACCTGCCCCGAATGCGGGATGAAACGACCGAATAGCATCATTTTTTCACGTTCTCCTGCTTGGCAGAGACGAGGGATTCCGCGGTGCGGTCCTCGCAGAACTGCTGCGTATATAGGTCGTAATAGTAGCCGTGTTTACCGAGCAATTCCTCGTGCGTTCCGCTCTCCTGAATTTGTCCGTTGCGGATGACGAGAATGCGATCCGCCGTTCGAATGGTGGAGAGTCGGTGCGCAACGATAAAACTCGTACGATCCTTGAGAATATGTGTGATCGCATGCTGAATCAGCTGCTCCGTCTCGGTGTCGATCGAACTTGTCGCCTCATCCAGCACGAAGATGCGCGGGTTTTTCAGCACCACGCGCGCAAACGAGAGGAGCTGCTTTTGCCCGGTGGAAAGTCGCGCGCCGCTCTCGCCGATCTCGGTTTCGTAACCTTTTTCCTGCTGGAGTATAAACGGCTCCGCGTGCACCAGCCGCGCGGCTTGCATGACTTCTTCGTCGGTTGCGTCCGGCTTGCCGAAGCGGATGTTGTCCTTGATGGTGCCGGAGAAGAGGTGCGGCGTTTGCAGCACGTAACCAAGGCTCGATTGCAGCCAAAGCTGACTGCGATTGCGATAGTCCGTTCCGTCGATTCGGATTTCACCTTGCGTTGGTTCATAGAAGCGGCAGAGGAGGTTGACGATCGTGCTCTTACCTGCGCCTGTTTCGCCAACGAGCGCGATGGTTTGACCTGCTTTTACGTCCAAGGAGAAATCGTTAAGCACTCGCTCGCCGTTCTTATATTGGAACGTCACATGGTCAAACGTGATGTTGCCCGTGATAGGTTCCCAGTTCTCCATCTTGGGATGCATGATGTCGCCGTATTTTTCAAGAATTTCGGCGTTGTCGGTGATGTCCGATTCCGTATTAAGCAGTGTAATCACGCGCTCCGCAGACGCTTGCGAACCCAGCATTTCCGCGAGAATGTTCGCAAGCTGCTGAATCGGGTCGAAGAGCTGCG
>CAYVAO010000132.1:0-6108 GCA_964448895.1 uncultured Christensenella sp. | reverse complement strand
GGTGGATCCTTATCTGCGTCCGCTTTACGACGCGCTGCAGGAGTTTTTAGGGCTGGAGAGCTACAAGGCGCTCTATGAGCGCGGCGCGATCGAGGTTGCCCCGCTGGCGTATATGCGCGGGCGCACGCTCAACAACGCCTATATCATATTGGACGAAGCGCAAAACTGCTCTACAGAGCAGATGAAGATGTTTTTAACCCGAATCGGTGAAGGCTCCCGCGTTGTGGTAACGGGCGATGTTACCCAGATTGATTTGCCGAAAGAGAAGGTGAGCGGACTCGTGCAGGCGGTGCGCGTGCTGGATAATGTGGAAGGGATCAAGATCATCAACCTGACGCATAAGGATGTTGTGCGGCATGAACTCGTGCAACGGATTATCTGCGCTTATGAACGGTTCGAAAAACCAAAGCGCGCCTAATCAGCCCGGCGAAGCGTGAGACTTCGCCTATCCTAAATAAACGAGGACGAGAAGATCGTGTCTGAATCGCAAAAGTCCATGCCACGAAAGAAACGAAAAACAACAGAAACACCGAAATCTCGCATCTATGGCGTGATTGTATTAATCGTGAGCTTTGCGCTCGCGTGTTTGGTGACCCTTACATCATTAACACCAAAACGCTATGAGGTTTCCGTTGGTTCCGCGGCAAAGGAAGCGATTACAACTCCGCGTATGGTGGTGGACAGCGTCAATACCGAGGCGCTTCGGGAAGCCGCGCGCAGTAACGTTTCCCCGGTTTATGCGGTCGACGAAAAGCTCGCAGCTACGCTGATTTCCAACGCACTGAGCTTCTTTTCCTCGCTGACCAGTTTCCGCACCGCTGCGAACACCACGCGTGCCGCGAGCAAACCGGTGGCTGCGGATGGTACTGCTGAGGCAAACGATACGCGCACCTGGCAGGAGGTCATTTCGACGACCGATCTGCTGGCGATGCTCAACAAACTTCCGGTCAAAATCTCCGACACGTCGATTGGATATGCGCTATTGGACGCGAGTGACGCGGAGATTGACAAGATGCAAGAGCTTGTCATGACGACGCTAGAAGAGCAGCTTCGCGCGGGCGTTTCGGAAGCGGATCAGGTGAAGACGCTCTCTAAGATTAATAAGGATCTTAAGATTTCCTCTCTCTCCGTCTGGCTCAAGGCGGTCGGCGAGATGGTGTATGACGCATATCTGCTGCCGACGAATGTGGTTAACTCGGTTGAGACCACGCGCGCGCAGGAAAAGGCCGCAGATGCGGTGGAGCCGATCTATATTGCCAGAGGCGCAACGATTGTTGAAGCCGGACAGACCGTCACGCAGGAACAATACGACATGCTGCTTTCGCTCGACCTTGTGAAGGGCGCGGAGGCCGCGAGCCGTCTGACGCCGGGCGTGATCGTCTATCTGCTTTGTGTGTTTGGCATGCTGGGAATGTATCTGTATGTGTTTGATCGCAATACGTTTTCCTCCAACAAAGAAATGACGATTCTCGCGCTGATTCTCTGGCTGACCATCACGCTCGAATGGCTTTGCTATATCATCGATCCGCGTGTGACACCCGCCGTGTTCGGGGTGCTATTGACGACGCTTCTCGTCTCGCGTAAAACGGCGGAAGTGGTCAATATCGCGTTCGCGCTTGGGTTCTCCCTGCTTGCAGGCGGTAGCGGCGCTACGCTGTTCGGCTCCGATTCCATTCTCGCGATGGCGGCGATGCTCGTATCTGGCCAGATGGTCATGCTGATTGCCGAGAGAAGCAAAAAGCGCGGCACATTGATCGCTGCGGGCACGCTCGGCGGGGTTGCCGGCGCGGTGGTCGTCGTCTCCGGCGGTTTGATCTTAAGTTACAATTGGAACACCTCGATTATCTATGCGGGGCTTCAGATCGCGAGTGCGCTGATTCTCTCCGTCTTCTGCGTCGGTATGCTGAGTGTTTGGGAAAACCTGTTTGATATCGTGACGCCCGCTCGGCTCCATGAGCTGGCGAATACGAACCATCCGCTTTTGAAAAAGATGATGGTCGCAGCGCCGGGTACCTATCACCACAGCATGATGGTGGCCTCGCTTGCGGAAGGCGCGGCGGAAGCGATCGGCGCAAACGCGCTGCTTGCGCGCACGGGAGCCATGTATCACGACGTAGGCAAACTCCGCCGTCCGCAGTATTTCCGTGAAAATCAAAACGGACACAATATTCACGATACGCTACAGCCGGAAGAGAGCGCGGGGTTCATCATTGCGCACCAAAAGGACGCGATGTCGTATCTGTCCCGCTATCGCATGCCGTCCGAAATCAAGAAGATCGTTTCGGAACATCACGGCACGACACTTGTGACATATTTTTACGTGAAGGCAAAACAGCAGCAGACGCAGGATGGCGAACCCGTGATTGAGCGGCTCTTCCGCTATCAAGGTAATTTGCCGAGTACGAAGGAGAGCGCGATCGTTATGCTCGCGGATAGTTGCGAGGCTGCCGTTCGTTCCATGAGCGAACCCACGCGCGAAGATGTCGCCGATATGGTGCATCGAATCGTGCAGGGTAAGATGGACGACGGTCAGCTCAAACAAAGCCCGCTGACACTGAGTGAAATTAATTCGATCGAGAAGAGCTTTCTTGTGACGCTGACAGGACTTATGCACGAGCGAATTCGCTATCCATTGTTGGAGGAGATGGCATGATCGACGTTCAGACAGAGCTGGATTGTCTGCCGGTAAACGCGGAGGAACTCATCCGCGGAGCGGTTACCTTCGCGCTTGCGAAAAACAACGTTGCCGGTGACGTGTGCGTGCTCATTACGGACGCGGAAGAGATTCAGCGGCTGAATTTCAGCTATCGCCAAATCGATCGTGTGACGGATGTACTGACCTTTCCCGCTTGGGAAGGAGACGCGATTCTCTGCCCGCCGGACGGCTATCTCGGCGATATCGCGATCTGCTTTGAACGCGCGCAAGAGCAGGCGGAAGAATACGGGCACTCGCTGGAGCGGGAGCTTGCGTTCTTGGCTGTCCACGGGGCGTTGCATCTACTGGGTTACGATCATATGGAGCCGGACGACGAACGAAAAATGCTGGCACAGCAAGACGAAATATTAAACGAACTGGGGTACCATAGATGAAACACATCCACGCGGAAGAGCGCGAGCACATGCTCGATCTCGCCTATGAGGCGATGGAGCGGGCATATACGCCATATTCACATTTTCAGGTTGGCGCATGCCTCAAGGGCGAAAGCGGAAAATACTATCTCGGCTGCAACATCGAGAACGCTTCCTATACGCCGACCAACTGCGCGGAGCGGACGGCGATGTTCAAAGCCGTCTCCGAAGGCGAACACAATTTCGAGTCCATCGTCATTGTATGCTCCGGCAAGAGTCCGGCGGCACCCTGCGGCGTTTGCCGACAGGTGCTGCGGGAATTCTGCAAGGACGATATGCCCGTTGTGTTTGCGGACGGAAAGCGAAACTATATCGAATCGACGCTTGGCGCGCTGTTGCCGCATTCGTTCGGGCCGGAGGATCTGCTATGAGCGAGTTTCGATCCGGATTTGTTACCATCATCGGTTGCCCGAATGTGGGTAAATCGACCATACTCAACAAGCTGATCGGGCAAAAGATCGCGATCGTGACCGACCGCGCGCAGACCACGCGGAATAAGATTACCGGCGTTCTCTCCAAACCGGACTATCAGATGATATTTCTCGATACGCCCGGTGTAACGGTTCCGAAGAACAAACTCGGCGAATACATGCAAAAAGTAGCGTACGACGCGATCAACGAGGTGGAAGCAATCCTGTTTGTTGCGGACGCCGAGCAAGGCGTGCGCGAGCGGGACGCGGCAATTCTCGACAAACTCAGCAACGCGAAAGCGCCCGTGATTGCGTTTATCAATAAAACGGATAAAGCAAGCCTTGGTCAGGCCAACGAAGCACAGGAGACTTTGGAGCAGCGCGGCTTTATCAAGGCAATTCTCCGCGGCTCC
This sequence comes from uncultured Christensenella sp., assembly GCA_964448895.1. Classification (GTDB taxonomy): domain Bacteria; phylum Bacillota; class Clostridia; order Christensenellales; family CAG-138; genus UBA7703. The sequence goes on along the minus strand of CAYVAO010000132.1, from coordinate 2,156 downwards.
GCCGAGACAGGCAAGGGACTGGAAGAGCTGGAGCATACGCTCAGCACATGTCTGGTACCCGGGCCGCAATATTTCCCCGACGATATGGTCACCGACCAGCCGGAGAGAATCATCGTTGGCGAGCTGATCCGCGAAAAGGCGCTCCTCCTGCTGCGAGAAGAGGTTCCGCACGGCGTTGGCGTCGGCGTAGACAAAATGGAACGCAGGGAAGACCGCGACATGATGGACGTTTACGCAACCATCTATTGCGAGCGGGAATCTCATAAGGGCATCATCATCGGAAAAGGCGGCTCCATGCTCAAGCGCATCGGTCAGGATTCCCGCCGCGACATCGAGTGGATGCTGGGCTGCCCGGTAAACCTGCAATTATGGGTCAAGATTAAGGAAGACTGGCGCAATCGTCCGGGCATGCTGCACGAGCTCGGCTACGAGTAAACGCTCCGGTTTGGGGGTATGAGGCGATGCCGGTCATTTGCGCGGAAGGAATTGTAACGCGATACGCAAACTATCGCGAGAGCGATCGTATCTTGAGCATATTCACCATTCAATATGGTCGTATCGATGCGAAAGCGCGCGGCTGCCGAAAACCGCAGAGCCCGCTGGTCAACGCCTGCCCGCCGTTTGTATTCGGTCAATTTGAAATTTTCATCTGAAAAGAAAAGGCGACGGTCAACGCCGTCGATATCCGCGAGTCGTTGTATCCGCTTCGCGAAGATTATGAGCGCTACTCCATCGGCTCCGTCATGCTGCGCCTTTGTCACGACGCGGCGCCGGAAAACGAGCCGAACGAGGCGCTTTTTTCGCTTTTGTACCATTCGCTTTCCTTCTTGTCATATGGAAAATCCAATCCACTGGATTTGTTCTGCTGCTTTTTAGCGCGCTATCTCAACACAATCGGTTACCGGCCTTCCATCACCACCTGCGCACAGTGCGGGCGGGATATCCGTTCGGACGCGATTGTACGCTTTTCTTCGCGCGGGGGAGTCGTCTGCAACGCTTGTGTGCAGCACGGCGAACCTGTCAGTAAGACCGCGCTGGAAGGGATACGCCGCATGCTCATGATGGAGGATGCGGACATGGATCGGGTGAAGCTATCGGATGCGGTGCGCGGTGAAATCTTTCGCGCGCTGAGCACGTATACGGAAAACTCGATTGAGTTTGGGGCGAAGGCACTCGATATGTTGAAAGGATTGCGCTCTCCGACACAACATGAGCCATTAGAGGAGCAAAATCAGGAGAAGGAGTAGCGGGAAGCGAACGCAATCGGGAAAAATTGTGAACTTTCGCTTTTTCAAGAGAAAGTATTGCGGCGGTATGGTACAATACTCGCGATTCGTGATTTGCCTTTGTCTGATTGTGCGCGTTTCTTACAAGGAAACTCCGTAACGAGAAAAACGAAGCAGATACGATCAAATCCAGAGTTAAGAGGTTACGATTATGCCCTTAGGACGACATCTCATCAAGGCGCTGCCGTTGGCGGGCCTTGTGATTGCCGCTCTTTTTGTTTCCGGCTGCGCAAATGAACCAGCGCAACCGGCGGAAGCAACGCCAACACCCGAGCCCGTGATCGTCAGCATGGAGGTTGTGGATCTCAACGACGAGGATTTCGGCGATATGCCCGCTCCGACGGCAACGCCGGAACCGACAGCGACGCCGATCCCGTTTTCTTACTATGCGCCTACGGTCAACATGACGTATGAAGAGCTGGTGGGAAGCCTTGACGATATGAGCGTCAAAGCAAAAGAGCTGCTGAAAGACCGATTTCCCGCTCCCAAGACGTATTACATCATTGTGGACAAGCAATGGCAGGTTGTTCTTGTTTATAAACGAATTGACGACGGAACCAAGCTCGGCAAGCCTGATCTGACGCAACCTGTGCGTTATATGATCTGCTCAACCGGAAATCCGGACAAGGAATACGGACACGAGACCACAAGCGGCATCTGGCAGATTCAGGTTCCGAAGGAGCGCTTTTACCAGTTCGTCAATCTGGAAGCTGCGCAATATCTGACCCTGATTCACAGCAGAACCTATTTCCACTCGGTGCTCTACGATAAGGCGAGGGACTTGCGTTCTCTGGTGCAGAGCTCCTACGACAATCTTGGAACGAAAGCCAGCCATGCCTGCATTCGACTCACCGTGCCGGATGCGCGCTG
>CAYVAO010000131.1:0-6118 GCA_964448895.1 uncultured Christensenella sp. | reverse complement strand
TCACGTTCTATGATGAAAGTCATTTTGTAGTTATTGTATTTTTATTCTATATTTCTTCTATTTATGCATTATATTTACCGTTATTTTTAATATATTAATCGTATTGTGCGGTATAATAATCTATCCAGTTCTTTCAAGGAGGTTCGAATGATCTATACAACCGCGCAGCAATCCGATCTGCCGGAGATCCTGTCGTTGTTTCGCGCCGCAACCAATCATATGGATCAACAAGGCGTCTTACAATGGGACGAAATCTATCCGGATGAGAGCGTTTTACGCGACGATATCGCACAATGTACCATGACCCTGGGTTGGATCGATGGTCGCATCGCCGTGGTGTTCGTGTTGGAATACTGCAAGGAAGACGACTACGAAAGCGCAGACTGGCGCTATTGTACGTCGGACATTGTCGTGCTGCATCGTCTCTGCGTCCACCCGGATTTTCAAGGGCAAGGCGTTGCGCGAACCGCGATGGATTATTTAGAACAGCAGGTGCTCTCCAGCGGAATCTCTGCTATTCGGCTGGATGCATTTTCGCAAAACCCCGGTGCTCTGCATCTGTACGAGTCGCGCGGGTATGAAAAAGCGGGAGAAATTCGATATCGCAAAGGATTGTTTTATCTTTACGAAAAAAAGCTATAAATATAAAGTAATAGAGATCAAACTTTATCCAGCCTTATTCAAGATCATTTTTGTATGAATCGCGTCTGTCGGGTAACGATCGGTTGTCTGTTTTCTTCCCGTTCGCGTTTGCCTCACCTTTTGAAAGGACGATTGTATGGATTATACCAAAGATATTGCGGAGATTCTCTCCCATAGCCGCGACAACGGCGCGGAATTCTGGGCAACGCCGGACAACTACCTCATCAAAGGCGGGCCTTTTTCCACGGCCGAGGCCGTCTATATCCTCTCGGAGCTTGGTTTGCCCGCCTCTCATCCCGCGCTGGAGGGTGCGACAAGTCTGCTTTGGCAAAGCCAACGCGCGGACGGGCGATTCCAGCTCGTTCCAAAGAGCAGCATCTTCCCTTGCCACACGGTTCACGCGGCAAAGGCGCTCTGCTCCGCGGGTTTTGCGGCGGACAGTCGCCTGCAAGCGACCTATTCGCACCTGCTCGAAACGCAGTATACCGACGGCGGCTGGCGCTGTAACAAGTTTTTCTTCGGTCACGGGCCGGAGACGGAGGCCTCCAATCCCGGGCCTACGCTGACCGCGCTGGATGTGTTTCGCCAAACACCTTTTGTCAACGCGGATGCGCGGCTGGATCGCGCGGTGGAGTTTCTGCTTCAGCACTGGGTTACGCGCGCGCCGCTCGGGCCCTGTCATTACGGCATCGGCACGCTGTTTCATCAGGTGCTGTTTCCGTTTCTCAACTATAATCTCTTCTATTATGTTTATGTGCTTTCGTTTTACGACGCGGCGAGGCACGATCCGCGCTTTTTAGAAGCGCTCGCCGTTCTCCAAAGCAAGCTTAAGGACGGTCAAATGGTCGTCGAGCGACCGCACGCAAAACTCGCCAAACTCTCCTTCTGCAAAAAAGGCGAGCCCAGCGAGCTCGCAACAAAGCGGTATGAAACGATTCTTTCGAATCTGGAATCTGCCTCCCGCTGATTTGTGTCATCGCCCTCATTGTGTTATGCTAACGCACGACACTTGATTCTCAGGAGGTATCTTTTATGGACGTAACTGTTATCGGCGGCGCGGACGGCCCGACCGCGATCTATGTCGCTTCTTCGGTCAACTGGGTTTGGGTCGCGGCGGCAGCGGTTCTCGTTATCGGTGCGATTCTTTTTATCGTGATCAAGAAGCGCAAGAAATAGTCTTTTAAGCCTTATCGCGTCAGCATCGCTTTCACGCGCTCCGTCTCGCGCTTGCTCGCCGGCACCTCGACCGCGCTCATGCCCTCAAACACGAGCACCGCGCGCGGCGCAAGCGCATAGTTTCCCGTCAAACACGCACGCTCGATCAAGCAGGCGATATAGAGTTCGCTACCCATGGCGGGTGAAGCGAGCAGGATTCGCAGTCTGCCGCCTTCCTGAAAAAGCGAGAGCGTTTTTTCGTCCGGCAGTCCTTGCGTGTTTTCGCAGAGTAAAACGGATACATATGGTTCTTCGATATCGATCAGCTCGCCGCCGCGCTGCACCGCGATCCGGCTCAAGAGCGCCCGCCAATCATGCGCGGCTCCGCTTTCCAGCGCGGTAAGCAAGCGAAGATTCGGCGCTTCCGGCTCGTTTGATTCTGCAGCTTGCAATCGCTCGATGAGCAACCGCGTCTGCACGCGAACGCGCTCAAACGGAGATTCTTTTCCGCCCGAAAAAAAGCGCAGCTCCTTGTCGCACTCGATCAACGGGCGCGAAAGCACGATTGCCCCGCTCCGGTTTGCCGCAAGCAGCAGCGAAAGCGCGCCTAGATGCGCAAGCCCGCGCTGCGCGCCATCCAAAACCGCAGCGCAAACGCAGCCTTCGAGGAAACTCTCTTTTCGATGAAGCACGGCAGTCAGCGTTTGTAGCGGCGTGCAATCACTCGTTTCCTCGGTGCTAATCGTAAAGAGCAGTTTGCGATTTATCCAGCTTCCGCGTAAAAACGCATCGGATTCGACGGTTTCAAACGCGGTGTCCGCAAGCGCGTATTCGAGAATATCCCCAAGGCGCGAGTGAAGGCCTACGGAGACAACGACGAGTTTTTCGCCGGATGATTCGGCTGATTCTGTTGGATTCATTTGATTTTGCATAGCTCTATGATACGAGAATTCACGAAAAAAGCAAGGCGCGAAACCTTGCTTTCTTGTTTTCCGTTATTGGTGCGATTAGTCCATCGGGTGGGTAATCTGCGCGGGCAGCGATTCCGGTGCAACGGTTCGCTTGCCAAGCCACTTTCTCCACGGCAGCTGGGACGTGATGATCGCGACGAACACCAGCGCGCAACCAAGCAATTCCCGCGCGGAGAGCGTCTGCCCCAATATGGCCCAGCCTGCCAGCGCGGAGAACACGTTTTCCGGGCTGAGCAACAAGGATGCCGTCGTCGGTTCCACACGCCGCTGGCCCAGCATCTGGAGCGTATAGGCCCCGCAACCGGAGAAAAGCCCTGCGTAGACGATGGGCAGCCAAGCGTCGGAAATCGCGGAAACCTTCGGCTGTTCGAGTACCATCATCGGCACGAAGGAGAGAATCGCCATCACGCTGAACTGGATGAAGTTGAGGCGGATGATATCGACCTTCGGGGAATAATGATCCACCAGCAAGATTTGAAACGTAAACGCGACCGCGGAAGCAAGCACGAGCAGATCTCCCCCGCTCATGGAAAAATCGCCGCGAATCGAGAGGAAATAAAGCCCCACCAGCGCGATCATCACGCTGATCCAAAGCAGCGGATGCGGCTTTTTACGAATGAACAGCCCAAACACCGGCACGAGCACGATGTAGAGGGACGTGATGAATCCCGCTTTTCCGGCGGAGGTGGTCACGAGGCCGATCTGTTGGAGATTGCTCGCGATGGTCATCACAACGCCCAGGATAATGCCCGCGCGCCAAAGCACCTTTTTGTCGGTATTTTTCGATTTCAGGCTTGTTTTGTCGAGGATGAGGATCAAAACGCCCAACCCGATCGCGGCCAGCGCGCTGCGCACCGCCGTGAAGGTATACGGCCCGACATATGACATGCCAGCGCTCTGCGCAACAAACGCAACACCCCAGATGAGAGATGCGGAGAGCAGCATGACGGCACCTATCCCGTGCCCTTTGTGTTCACTGTGAGACATCGTTTTTATACACCATTTCCGTTTTCCGAGCGCGCAAGCAGATTTCTCCGAATCGGAGCAAACTTATCTTGCGCGCAACCAAACTATTCAACGCACTATCATATCCGTTTTGCCGGGAAAACGCAAGTACAAGAGCGTTGTGAAAAGCGAACAATTGTGCTATGATAACATTAGTTTTTATATCATCATATTTAAGGAGAACCCGCCATCATGGAGCCTTCAAAAGTATATTTCACAAATTTGAGAACCGATTACGAAAACCCGTTGCCGGTAAAGCTCAAGCGGCTCATCAAACGCGCCGGTATTGAGACGATCGACTTTACAGATCGCTTTGTCGCCATCAAAATGCATTTTGGCGAGCCGGGCAACCTCTCGTTTTTGCGCCCGAATTTCGCGCGCGCGGTTGCGGACGTTATCCGCGCAAAAGGCGGCAAACCGTTTTTGACCGACTGCAACACGCTCTACCCCGGCAGACGGAAAAACGCGCTGGAGCATTTGGACGCCGCCGCCGAAAACGGCTTTTCCGTCGTCTCCACCGGCTGCCAAGTCATCATTGCGGACGGGCTCAAGGGGCTCGACGAGAAGATCGTTCCGCTTACGGGTACCAAACATGTAAAGGAAGCGAAGATCGGTCAGGCGATTATGGACGCGGATGTCTTCGTGTCGCTTTCCCACTGTAAGGGTCACGAGGCGACCGGCGTTGGCGGCGCGGTCGAGAATATCGGGATGGGCGGCGGCGCCCGCGCGGGCAAAATGGAACAGCACTGCGACGGAAAACCGACCGTAGACCGCGCGCTTTGCCGCGCCTGCCGCCAGTGCATCAAGCAGTGCGCGCATGGCGCAATCAGCTACGACGAGAAGAAGATTGCGAGCATCGATCATGACCGCTGTGTCGGTTGCGGTCGCTGCATCGGAGCCTGCAACTTCGACGCGATCGAAAACAACGGTGGCAGCAGCGAGCTTGCGCTGAGCGAAAAGATTGCCGAATACACGCTCGCCGTGCTGCAAAACCGCCCGAATTTTCACATCAGCATCGTGATGCAGGTCTCCCCGAATTGCGACTGCCACAGCGAGAACGATGTGCCGATCATTCCCGACGTGGGCATGTTTGCCTCGTTTGACCCCGTGGCGCTCGATCAGGCTTGTGCGGATGCTTGCAATCGCATGCCGGTCATGTCCGGCAGCCAGCTGAGCGACAACCTCTCAAAATGCGAGAGTCTCCACGACCACTTCAAGGATACCGCGCCCGCGACAGACTGGACGTATACGCTGGCGCACGCGGAAGCACTCGGCATCGGCACCCGCAAGTACGAGCTGATCACGGTGAAGTAGCTGGAAGAATTGTGAACTTTCACAGGATTCTCGTTGATAATCTACGTTTTCTTCTTGATTTTGCGCTTTTTTCTGGTATCCTAAAAATGTGCAGACTGTAGATAGAAGGATGTGCATGACAATGGCTACAAAAAGCATAACAAAGGATATTCGAATCAAAGATCCCGCCTTGGGACGCGCTTTTGCAAACGCATTGGAGAGTTGCTCCGGTAAACACGCGAAAGATGTTGTATTCCCCGGCAAGGTTCGCGAAGTGAGAAGCATTGATGAAGCCAAGCGTATGTTTTCCAAGTAGTAACATATGGATGGGCTTGTTGAACTCAATCTAAAGACCTATATTGAAGCAGTAGGCGACAGCGAGGCTAAGAATCTATTAGCCTCGTTTTTGTGTCCAATGAATGCTGATGTACAGGAGTTTCTTCGGATAAAAGCGTTTGAGTTTTCGAAGCAGGGGATTACGCAGACACATCTAGTCTTTGCTTCCTATCAAAATGAACCTGTTCTAGTTGGTTATTACTCACTCACGAATAAGGTCATAACTGTCAAGAAAAACTGCGTATCCGCGACCTCTGCAAAGAAAATTGCAAAATTTGGCACCTACAATGATCAATCTCATGCCTATATTGTTCCTGCACCATTGATTGCGCAAATCGGAAAGAACTTCGCAAGCGGTTATAATCGTTTGATTAGCGGAGATGTTCTTCTAGCGCTCGCCTGTCAAAAAGTAAAGCAAGTTCAATTGGACATCGGCGGAAAGATAGTATACCTCGAATGTGAAGATAATCCCAAACTTCTCGATTTCTACTCTAGAAATGGTTTTTGCAACTTTGGCAAACGTTCGCTGGATAAGGATGAGCGAGATTTGCTCTCCGGCGAATATCTCGTTCAAATGATGAAGTATCTGAAATAAAAAAGGAGCTTTCGCTCCACTACCCATCGGCAAACAACGCCGGTGGGCTTTTTTGTTTCGTTTTTACGTTATCTCGTCTCCGTCTCCAGCATCATCGAGAGAATTTCGGTTTCGGTTTCAC
>CAYVAO010000130.1:0-6142 GCA_964448895.1 uncultured Christensenella sp. | reverse complement strand
ACTCTTGCATGCGCAAATCCGGTTTGCATACAGCATCCTATCAGCCGATGAGCAACGTTGAGTTTTCTTTTTTCTTGCGATACAATACCTCTAAACAAGACTCCAACACGTTTGAACGATTTGCGATTGCGTGTTGCAGAGTCTCATTTTGCAAGTAGAACCAATCGAGCGAAAGCAAGGGAAAGCCGTTGACCATGCATGTAAAAAGTCAAAATACAAATGCCAAAACGGATATGCAGCAAATCGCCGTCTTCTTGCTGCTGGCGTTTCTTTTGCCGCTCGTCTGCGCGCTCATCCTCGCGAATGTCTCCATCCCCGAGGCGCTTTCGTTGATATTGTTCGGCCTCGAAGCCGCCACGCCTTCGCTTGCTGCGATTCTGGTGGTTTTGCTCTTCTCATCCCGTTCAGGGCTTCGAAGTTGGCTTCGCAAATGCTATATCGATCAAATCGATGTGCGGCTGATTTTATTCGGGTTGCTGCTGCCCGCTGTATTTATTCCCGTTTCAAAGCTGTTGAGTTGGCCGATAACCGGTATTGCCCCTGTCCCCGCGCTACTCTCGCCAAAGAAGATGTTGATTGTTTGTTGGGCGCTGGTTGCGGAAGAGCTTGGCTGGAGAGGTTTCTTACAGGATCGGCTGCAACCGTATTTCGGTAGCCGAACGCTGCCGCTTCTTCTGGGGCTCATCTGGGCTGCATGGCACTATCATTTCTACCTTGCAAATGAATTGCCGGTACCCTTGTTTTTGTTTGTGCTTGGTTGCATTGCGGATAGCTATCTGTATTATGCCTGCACGAAAGCCGCAAAAGGAAATATCGTTCCGGTCAGCATACTGCATTTTTCTGAAAATCTGTTTCTCAACATTTGGCTGATCAACCCGCAAAACAACAACGGCAGCATTACTCCATATCTTGTGTATGTTGCCTTGTTTGCTCTTGCCGCTATACTTGCTTTTGTCGCATTGGAGCGAAAACAAGCCCAATTGCATTCTTGAATCTTATTTTGTTTGATTGGCGAAAAAAATCCCCCGCTTGAATGGCTTGATGAAATCGTCAAGCGCAGGCAAGGGGAGGTTAAATCGCGTTGCAGCGTCCCGTGAAGCAAATCAGAACATCACCGTTCTGGGCTCGCCGCCAAACGAGTAAAACGTAGCGGTCGCATCCTTGAGGTAAAACACCTGACAATTGCCGTCGTCCGCCTGATACATGCTCTTGAGCTGCGGCACCGCGTCCAGAATATGCTGCCTCGCTTCCAGGCGATCGTCTTCCACCGCCAACGCTTCCACTCGAACCCAAGTGTCCCCTGATAAAGCGGAAATCTCAATCTTCGGATTCGCCAGCATTTGCCTGGAGACCGTCTTTCGCTTTCCCGTCAGAAAATAGAGTTTCCCTTCGAAAATCTCCGCTACCCCAAACGGGCGCACTCTGGGTTGGTCGCCCTCCATCGTCGCGAGATAATACACTCCGCATTTCTTTAGAAACTCACGAACTGTTTCCATAGTTCCTCCAATCAAGCTCGATCAATCTATCTGATCCGGCTTTCTTTGATTCTAAGCCTATCCGGCGTGGTCTGCAAGTGAGAGAGCTGAAGCGCAGAAAAACGAAAGATCATGTGGAAAAATCCAGTCGCTCCGACCACCAGAAAGTCAATCGTAATCGTCTTTTAATCTCTTCTGACACATCCCATTTGTTATGTTCTAGTCTGGTCAGTCTTATGTTATGATAGCAATGTAATTTCCTTTGTTATCGAGGCAGTCATGAAAAAAGTATGTGTGTTTCTGTTTTCCGGTACTGGACTGACAAAATATGCGATCGATACTATCAAGCGGGAGCTCGAAAATCTTTCGGTTTCGGTCGATGTTTATCCGATCGAAACAACTTCAGCGCAAAGCGTTCCCTTCGGCACTTATGATGCGTTGGCAATCGCGTATCCCGTGCACGCCTTCAACGCGCCGAAGATTGTGATCAACTTCGCGAAAACGCTTCCGAAGGCCGTCTCTACAAACGTGTTTTTGATCAGCACCGCGGGAGACGACCATCCGATCAATGATTCGTCTTCAAAGCTGCTCATTCGTATATTGCAGCGGAAAAACTATCACGTTTTTTATGACAAACTGCTCAACATGCCTTCCAACTTTGTTGTGAAGTACGACGAGCCAAAGGTTGAACGGCTCCTCGCGGCTGCGGATTCTGCCGCTCCGCAAATAGCAAAAGAGATTGCATCGCTGGTTCCTTGCAAGCAAAAAAGCGGTTTTCTCTCAAACATCATGGCGTTTGTCGGTCGAGCGGAATGGTTTGGAGCCGTTTTGATTGGAAAAACATTTTATGCGGATCAAAATTGCACCCACTGCGGTGTTTGCGTCAATCACTGCCCGAATCGCAATATTATCAACGGCAATCGAATCCGTTTTCGCTGGCACTGCGGTTTGTGTATGCGGTGCTTCTATGTCTGTCCGCAACACGCAATCCGGGTTCATTGGCCTTTTCGATTCATTTGCTTTGATAAGTGGTATCAAAATGAGAAGATACGGCAGATTCGAAAAAGCTGAGCGTAAAACATCTTAACCCTATTACTCACTCGCGAGGTAGCCCCGATGATTTCTGTGGACAATCCCATTTATCACGAAACGCTGGATCTCCTGAAAGGCAAAAAAAGCCTCTCTCCCATGTGTGCGGAGCTGAAGCGCTGGCTTTACGACGAGTTTCAGATCACGGCATACAACTTTGAGTTTCGCGAAATGAACTGGAATCACGCCCCGGGTAAATACCGCCTCTTCATCCTGCTCTCTTCCAGGCACGATTATGATGCGATGTTTGACGGCTGTAATTACTCCGCTGAAAAACAAGCATTGATCGCGAAAAAGCTCTATCAACTGGCTTTGCAGTATCAACTGCCTGACATCGAGAATTACCAGAACGTTTTTGTCGCGTACTGTAATTTTTCGGAAGAGATCCGCTCGGATTATAACGGCAAGGCCTATTTATTATTGAAGGAACGGCTCAAAGAGAAGTATATGCGCTATTCCGTTTGGGATATTTTTGCGCTCTTTTCCGCTCTCACCGTGTTTTATCAAACCGATTCCGATGTCGGTTTAAATCAAGCGAATGGCGTCTCCACGCAAATTAAAAACGAATATTATGAAACGCTGCATCGACTCGACGAGTTTCATGTGTTTTCATATGATACCCTCAACGTCACGTTTGACAGCAAGGAAAATTTAGACAACAATTATGAAGGAAATCTTTATTACTATTTCAAATAACGTTTTCAAATAATCTTGCAAATGGAATATCGTTGTCTTTCTGATAAATATTATCTTTGGCTTGCCATATAGCGGACTAGGTTTTCAAAACCGTGATACGACGGCCGGACGTTTTCCCTTTCGCCGTCACTTTCCCGTTACACACAAATGCCGAATCAAAAAGCACCATTTGACATCTCTTAATCTACATCATATTCTATAGTTAGACCTGTCTTTTATCATCTATCCGTTCGGAGGTCCTCGAATGTTCAAAAAACTACGCGCCGAAGACAGCAAGCCGTTTTTCCTGTCTTTACTGTTTGTTTTTCTCGGAATATCGTTGCTTTTCTTGATCGCAACGATGCTGATCCAAGCTGAGGCAAATCGCGTTAAACGAATGGAAATCGACATTTCCGAGCGAAGTTTGATCGCATCCGAAGAGTATTTTGTGAACTACAAAATCACGCGCCTGACCTCCGATCTGCAATTCATCAACGACACAATGGAACTCAACGATCCAGTCCATAAAGGATATAACAATATCGAGTCGCTTTGGTGCGCCTATTCCGACAGCAGAAAGGTGTATGATCAAATCCGCTTTCTCAACACGCAAGGCGACGAACTGGTTCGCGTGGACTATTCCGACAAAGGCGCAATTGTCCAGCCAAAGGACAAACTCCAAAACAAAAAAGATCGATATTATTTTCAGAAAACAATAGAAATGAATCCGGGGCAATCGTACATGTCGCCGCTGGATTTGAATATTGAAAACGGAGCAATCGAGCTGCCGATCAATCCGGTGATTCGCTTTGCACAACCGTATTTCGATTCAGCCGGCGTCAAGCAGGGCATCATCGTTTTGAATTATTCCGCGTCGGATATTTTAACGCAAATTGATTCCATCGCCGCCGGCAGCTTCGGCGAGGTATATCTGCTGAACAAAGACAGTTTCTGGCTCTATCATTCCACGGATTCCACAAAGGAATGGGCGTTTGCGTATAATGCGGATTCAACCGTGCGGTTTTCCGATTATTATGCCAAGGAATGGGGTATGATTTCCGCTGGCGGCTCCGGAACGATGACGACCGAAAACGGGTACTTTAATTACGCGACGATCGTGTTTGATACGGCACATACCTCCGACGCATCCGCTACCGACCAGGCCTGCGACATTGGCAGCTGGTATATTGTCTCCTTTATCCCGCGCGGTTTCGAAGCAGAAGCGTATCCTTCCAGTGATTTGGGTAGCCTTGCTCTTTCGTCGCTTCACCAATATGCCATCTTCTATATCACAATTTTGCTATTCTCCGCGGTTCTGGCCGCGTTTATCACCATCAGCCGGACGAAGAGCCGTCAGGTCAAGTTTTTCTCGGAATTCGACGTGATGACAAACGCCTACAACCGCCACGCGGGCATCGATAAACTGGCAGAGCTCTACAAGTCCCTCTCGAAGAATAATTGCAGCATGAGCATTTGCTTCATCGACGTCAACGGCCTCAAGCAGGTCAACGACACACTCGGTCACGAAGTGGGAGACGAACTGATCATCACAGTTGCAAAGACGATCTGTATGCACATTCGCGAAAACGATTTTCTGGTTCGCCTGGGCGGAGACGAATTCTTAATCGTGTTCCAGGGAATCGATGAAATACAGGCGGAAAACGCCTGGAGTCGTATTGTAGCGGAGTTTGAAACCATCAACAACACCGAACAGAGAAAATATCTCATCAGCGTCAGCCACGGCATCATGATGCTGAATTGCACGCTCAATCAAATGCTGGATAACGTGCTAAACCAAGCGGATGTGAAGATGTATGAAGAGAAACGACGGATTAAGAGCGATGTTCAAATCATCCGGGAATAATGCCTTCTTCGGTGTTTTGCGCCGCACCGCGGTTCGTTTCGTCATTGTCATGTTCCTTCTGTCCGCTTTCGCGGGTTGCGCCGCGGCGATGAATCCGCCTTCCGAAGCGCTCCCCACCCCGACGGCGCAGAGTTCTGCCACGCGACTTTCGCTCATGAGCAGCGCTATGGACGCCACCGTCCCGTTCATCGTCTATCTTCCCTGCGGCTATACGCCCGCACAGAAATACCCCGTTTGGTATGCAATGCACGGCTACAGCTCCACCGAAAACTGGTGGCTCGGCGACGGTCACGCGGGCGAGCACGCGGACGCGCTGATCACGAGCGGCGAGCTTGCCCCCATGATCATGGTGTTCCCTATGACGCGCTATGACGACGCGAAGACCATCGAGGCGGACATGGCGGACGGTGTTCGCGGGCCGAGCCGTATGGAGCGTTTCCTCTGCGACGAGCTGATTCCCTATATCGACGAGCACTATAGCACCATCAATTCCGCCCAGGGCCGCTATATCGGCGGTTTCTCCATGGGCGGACTTTTTGCGCTGCAAATCGGGCTGCACCGGCCTGATCTATTCACCAAGATCGGCGCTTACAGCCCCGCGCTGACCTATCGTGACTTCTCCGGCGATCACTTTGAGCGCTGGCTTTCGAGCGATCCTGCCGATGCGGCGTCGCTCCCCGGCTATGCCGAAGCGCACGGGCTTGACAAGCTCTCGATCTACCTCGATTGCGGCGGCGCAAGCGACCCCTTCTCCGAGGGCGCAGCGTCTTTGTACGACGCGCTGGTTGCGCGCGGCATCCAAACCGAGTTTCATCCGCACGAGGGCGGACACAGCCTTGATCTTACGCTGGTGGATGGCTATCTGCTGTTCTACGGCGAAGAATGATTGCATCCCCGATTTAGGAGCAAATCTCACGCATTACGCTGTGCGCCCATTCGCCGCCCGCTTGACAACGGTAACGCAATCATAACTGCGGGGCAAACTGCTCCGCTTTCTTTTTTCAATTTTGTCACGTGATATCGAAACGTTTGTTCGGTA
>CAYVAO010000129.1:0-6165 GCA_964448895.1 uncultured Christensenella sp. | reverse complement strand
CTCCGGTAAAAATCTTGGCCTCCTCCGGCACAAAGTATTTACCCGCGCCAACGCCGACGCCTTTGAATGCGCCGTCCGTTCCCTTGGGTACCTCGGTGAGAAGCTGATACACCTCCGGAACAGGGATGTGGCAAAACGCGGCGGAGGGCAAGGCTTGGTTGTCGTTTGCGGCCTTAAACGCGGCGCTCTGCTCGTTATACCAGGCGACCTGCTCTTCCGAGACGGTATCGTAATCCCCGTTTGGCAGATAAGAACCGGAGTCGAAGAAATACAACGCCATACCCGGCAGATCGCTGTTGTTCAGGTAGATCGGCAACACGAACGCACCGTCCTCGGTAGACCCTTTGCCATAAGAGACGGCGAGACAGTTATCGTAGCTTTCATAGATCTTCGTCTGCTCTTTTATGGAGAGCGGCGCTTCGTAATCATGGTTGCCAAAGACAACCACAAACGGAATGCCGGATTCCGCAACAGGAGCAAGCAGGGTGCGGATCGTGTCCTCGCAGTTCTTCGCGCCGTTACCGAGGCGGAGGACGGGACTCGGGCCTTCCAACTGATCCCCCAGTAGAACGATCAGATCCGCCGGATAGTCCGCCAGAACCTGCGTTTCGCCGCTGACGACGAGCTTTGTGGTAAACTGTGTGTCCTGTAAATCGGAAAGGATGAGAACGGTAAACGTTCCGTCACCGCCAAAGCTCAGGCGGACGGAATCGTTCTCTTCGGCAAGCGCCACCTTGGAGACGGGCAGCAAACAAACGCCGAGCATCAAAAGAAATGCGGCAAAGCCTAACAATCGTTTTTTCATTTGATAAGCGTAAGCCATTGTAGAACCAAATGTCAATTATCCATGCGTAATAATTCACAAATCTTTGATGCGCCGCTGTCGCGGAATAGGAAAACGCACAAAAATCACCGAATAGCGCGCGAATATTGTAATTATGGTCGTGATTTTGTACAATAGATGCGCCGCGATGTCATCATCACGCGCGCGAAACGGAAAGAATGTGAAGGAACAACATGGTATATCTACAAGACCTTTTGAACAACCAAATCTTAATCGCAGCGCTGGTTGCCTGGGCGATTGCGCAGGGCGCAAAGGCGATTCTTTACACCATAGTCAATCGTGAATTTAAGTTTGAACGGCTGGTCGGCAGCGGCGGTATGCCGAGTTCGCATGCTGCGACGGTCTGCGCCATGACGACCGCGGTCGCGCTCCAGTTCGGACTCGCTTCGTTTGAGTTTGCGATTTCGTTTGTTCTCACGTCCGTCGTGCTGCACGATGCGCGCGGCGTGCGCCAGGAAGCGGGTAAACAGGCGGTGACCATCACCGCAATCATCGACCACTTGATCAAGGAAGGCACCATCATCGAACTGCCGGAATGGGAACTCAAAGAGCTCATCGGACATACGCCGCTTCAGGTGTTGATCGGTTCTATCGTGGGTATCGGCGTTGGTTTCTGGCTCGGCTGAGCAAAGAAGGGGATTAAGGCGATGTGCGGAAGGTTTTATACCGATTTTGACGATGCGCAGTATCGCGAGATGCTCGCCATGCTCTATTTAAAGAGTGAAAAGGACGCGGGCCTTCTGATGCTGAAAAACGGAGAGGTCTTTCCGACGGATCAGGTTGCGGCGCTGGACTCGACCGGTGCGCGCGCCATGCGTTGGGGATTTGCCCGGTTTGACGGCAAAGGGAAAGTCATCAACGCGCGGAGCGAAACCGCGCTGGAGAAGAACATGTTTCGCGCGCCGATGCTGACGCAGGCGGGCTTGCCGCAGACAGGGCGCTGCCTGATACCCGCGAGCGCATATTTTGAATGGGAAACGCGGGACAAACAGAAGATCAAATATAAACTACGCCCCGCGAAAGAAGGACTCTTCACCTTTGCGGGGCTTTATCGTTCCGAGGCGGGATCGGACACGCCGGTGTTCGTGATTCTCACCGCGCCTGCCGCGGAGGGGATTTCGTTTATTCACGATCGCATGCCGCTGATCTTGCCGCCGGAGCAGCGGGAAGATTGGCTGAATGACCCGGCTCAGGCCGCGAAGCTGCTGGAAGAAGGAACGAAAGAGTTCGTCTTCGAACCCGCGAGTTAGTGAGGATCGTCCGCATGGCAAACGGCGGACAAATCGTGACAAGAAATGACAGGAAGCATGCGACTAAGTTTGATACAATCCTTGCGTAAGGGATAACGGACGGCAAGCGCATGCGGTACGAGAAAAGGAGAGACGCTTGGAACTGATCGAAACACTGAACGCATCACTGCAATACCTGGAACGTCATCTGCTGGAAGACACAGATAGCGAGAAGGTTGCAAAGTATGTCGGACTCTCGCGGTTCTATCTCGAGCGGACGTTCGCCGCGCTCACCGGCATGAGCGTAAGCGAGTATATCCGCGCGCGCAGGTTGACCCTCGCGGCGCAGGAGCTGATTGCGGCAGAGACGAAGGTGATCGATCTTGCGCTGAAGTACGGCTACGACACGCCGGAAAGCTTTACCAAGGCGTTCACGCGCTTTCACGGCGTTACGCCATCCAGCGCGCGTCGCATGAGCACCATGCTTCGCTGCCAGAACCCCCTTGCGATTTCGATTCATATGGAGGGAGCAACAAGAATGGATTACAAGATTGAGCCGATGGATGCGTTTACCGTAGTAGGCGTAGAAGAAAAGTTTCATATGGACAGCAGCTTGCAGAAGATTCCGAAGTACTGGGAGGAGTTTTTCCAAAAAGGACTACAGGAGAAGGTTTGCCCGATGTTCGGCGTCTGCTTTGATGCGGACGCAAACGGATATTTTCCGTATATGATCGGAGAAGTGCTCAGACCCGGGATGAACGTGCCGGAGGGGATGACGACGCATGAGATTCCGGCGCACACCTGGGCGCGCTTTGCGTGCAAGGGCGCGATGCCGCTCGCGCTTCAGAACGTGACGAAGCAGATTTACTCCGAATGGCTACCGACCAACGGCACATACGAGGTTGCGCAGTACGTCGAAATCGAGATGTACAGCGAAGGGGACACCGCTTCGCCGGACTATTACAGCGAAGTTTGGATTCCGGTAAAGAAGAAAGCGTAACGCGATGCAAACAAAAACGGAACCGTTTGAAAAAGCGGTTCCGTTTTTGAATTGTGAGGATATTATCGACCGTACTTCTTCGTCATCGCGGCGATCTTGTCAATCAATTCGTCGGTGATCTCGCCGGGGAGAAGACGCCACTTCCAGTTGTTGCCGCCGAGCGTGCCGGGCGTGTTCATGCGCGCTTCTTTCCCAAGACAGAGAAAATCCTGCACCTGCGCTACGAATAGATCGGCAACCGACCCCATGCCGCCGCGCAGCATTCCAAACACATAGCCTTCCTGCTCGTTGAGCCCGAGATAGCGAACCGAAAACGCGGCATCCGCCGGGTCCGCCTCGTCAAACCAGGAGGCGACGGTCGTGTTATCATGTGTGCCCGCGTAGCAGACGCAATGGCGGGAATAGGTATGCGGCAGATAGTTGCTGGGTTCCCGCGCGTCGAAGGCAAACTGGAGAACTTTCATGCCGGGGAAACCGCTGCTCTTGAGCAGTTGGCGCACTTCGTCGGTCAAGAAACCAAGATCCTCCGCTATAATTTCAAACCCGGGGAACGATTCTTTCAGCAAATCGACAAAGTCCGATCCCGGCCCCTTGACCCATTCGCCGCCGCGTGCCGTAGTGGCGCTCGCTTCCACGCTCCAATAGGATGATAACCCGCGGAAATGGTCGATGCGAACGCAATCAAACAGCGTGCAGGCGGAGCGCATCCGGCGCATCCACCAGGCATAGCCGGTCTGCTTCATATAGTCCCAGTCGTAGATCGGGTTGCCCCAGAGCTGACCGTCCGCCGAAAAATAGTCCGGTGGAACGCCCGCGACACAGCGGGGTCTGCGCTGCTCGTCCAGCTGAAACTCCTGCGGCGCGCTCCAGACATCCGCGGAGTCGAGCGGAACGTAGATTGGCAGATCGCCGACGATCTTGACTTCGCGCTCATTTGCATACGCGCGCAAATTCGCCCATTGCTCGTAAAAGAGATATTGAAGGAACTGGTAGAAGCGCATGCTGTCTCCGAGCCGTTCCCGCGCGGAAGTCAGCGCCCATTCTTCCCGCATACGCAGTTCGTAAGGCCAGCTTTCCCAGGCGACGCCGCCGTTTTCGTCCTTCAGAGCCATGAAGAGCGCGTAATCGTTGAGCCAGTCCGCGTTTTCAGCCGCAAAACGATCGAGCGCGCGCATACGCCCCCAGTTTTCCTTGGCTCGCGAAAAAGCCGCGCGAAGCACCGGGAATCGCTGCACAAAAATCGTGCCGTAATCAACCTGCCGTGTGCCATTGCCCCATGATATGGATTGAATCCAATCGCGGTCGAGCAGACCTTCGTCGGCAAGCGTGTCGAGATCGATGAAATACGGATTTCCCGCAAACGCGGAAAACGACTGGTACGGCGAATCGCCGTAACTGGTCGGCCCGAGCGGAAGCACCTGCCAGTAATGCTGGCCCGCGCGCACGAGCTGATCGACAAAATCATACGCTGCCCGCCCGAACGTGCCGATGCCGTAAGGAGAGGGGAGCGATGAAATATGCATCAAAATGCCTGAAGATCGTTTCATAACATTCACCGATTCTCACAAATTTCGTTTCATTATATCGCGTTTCGTTAAAATCGCAATCAAAAAGCGCAAAACAAGCAAGGGAGGCGGAAAAAATCTCCCTCATTCGGGCTTGCCGGAAGGCTCACCCGTGACGGCACCCTCGACCACGCCTTTGATGATGTATTTCTGCGCGGGGAGGTAGCACACGACGAGGGGGCCAATGCTGATGACGATCAGTGCCATGACGGCGCCCAAGTCCACGTGACCATAGCTTCCTTGCAGATACTGGATATGGATCGGGATGGTCTTATACTTGGTGCGATCCAGCACCAGATAGGGCAGCAGATAGTCATTCCAGATCCACATGATCTCCAGAACACCAACAGAGATCAGAACCGGCTTGAGCATAGGGAATACCACGAGGAAAAACGTGCGGAGCGGCCCGCAGCCGTCGATCGCCGCGGCTTCCTCAATCTCGAGCGGGATGCCTTTGACGAAGCCCGCGAACATAAACACCGCGAGCCCCGCGCCGAACCCCAGATAGATGACGGGAATCGTGTATGGCGTATCCAAATGCAGTGTGTTGGCAGTTTTTGCCAGCGTGAACATGACCATCTGGAATGGAACGACCATCGAAAAGACGCAGAGGTAGTAGACGATCCGCGCGAAGACGCTGTTGACGCGGGAGATATACCAGGCAGCCATCGAGGTGCAAACGAGGATCAGTGCGGAGGAGGTAATGGTGATGAGCAGACTGTAGCCCGCGGATTTCAGGAAGGGGTATTCGCCGACGTTGATGCCGTTGACGTAGTTATCGGTGCCGACAAACGACTGCGCATTCGGAAACGCGAAGGTATCCGTATTGATAGAAGAGTTGGACTTAAAGGAGTTCATCAATACCGTAAAGATCGGCATCAGATAGATCACGCAGACGACGATGAAGACGCCTGTCAGCCATTTTCTTCTTGCATTCTCTTGCTTCATTATTGCTGTACCTCCTTGCTGCGCGTTGCCGAAAACTGAATCAGCGCAATTGTCGCGACCAGCACGAAGAACATAACGGCTTTTGCCTGACCGACGCCACGCGAATTTGCGTTGAGGTAGAAGGTGTTATAGATGTTCAGCGCGAGCATCTCGGTGGATCGAATGACTGTGCCGTCCGCCAGGAAGTTAAACGGCTGACCACCGTTGAGCACGAGGTTTTGGTCGAATAACTTAAACGAGTTTGTCAGCGTTAGGAATGTACAGATCGTAATCGAGGGCATAATCGTCGGAATCGTGATGTGCCAGAGCGGATGCCAGCCGTTTGCGCCGTCGATCTTTGCGGCCTCACTCAAGTCTCCGGGCACCGATTGCAATCCTGCGATGTAGATGATCATCATATAGCCGATCTGCTGCCACGCCATGAGGATGATCAAGCCCCAGTATCCGTATGTGGTGCTCAGCACGATGGATGTGCCGTAGCGGGATAGAATACCGTCGAATATCATCGACCAGATATAGCCGAGCACGATGCCGCCGATCAGGTTTGGCATGAAGAACACCGTGCGGAATGTGTTGGAG
>CAYVAO010000128.1:0-6171 GCA_964448895.1 uncultured Christensenella sp. | reverse complement strand
ATTGAACTGATGTTTTCTTTAGCGCCCTCCGTGTGCCGGGGTTATCATTTCCTTGCGCCCGCCGGGCGCTTTTTATATTACGCAAAAAGAACAAAAAATATAGAACTAGCCCGCAGCGAAACATCTTATATTGCTGCGACAAGCAGCAAATATAAAAAAATAATATGCCCGCAGCGCTCAATGGGGGAAAGAGCGTTGCGGGCTTATGCTGTTGCGTGGCGGCAGTGGAAAGAGGGGGGGGATAACTCCCGCCGCGCAGCCATGCGGATTCGCAGGGGGAGGCGCCATGGGAGAGGCGAAGCGCCCTGCGAAGTTGCACGCTTGGGAATTTGAACCGGGGAGTTCTTGCGGATTACCGCTCAGAAGGCGGTTGTTTCCGGCAGATTAACCCTCGTAACGGAGAGCCTCGATCGGGTGTTTGTTTGCCGCTTTATTGGCGGGGTAGAGGCCGAAGATGAGGCCGATGGCGGACGAGAAACCGACCGCGAGCAATACCACTCCCAGCGACATAGAGAACGTAATCGTCTTTGCAACGACCGTCACGATCGCCAGAATCAACCAGGATAGCGCAAGCCCCAACAGGCAGCCCATCAGGCTGACCATGAGCGCCTCGATGAGAAACTGCATCATAATGCTCTTTTTCCCGGCGCCGATGGCTTTGCGAATACCGATTTCCTTCGTGCGCTCCGTCACCGAAACCAGCATGATGTTCATGATGCCGATGCCGCCGACCAGAAGCGAAATCGCCGCAATGCCGCCCAAGAGCAGCGAGAGCGTACCCGTAACCGTACCCATCGCGTCCGAGATGCTGCTCATGTTCACGAGCTTAAATGCGTCTTCGTCCTGATGAAAGCGCGCGAGCATGAAGTCATTGATCTGGCTTTCCGTCTCGTCTGTGTCACCCGATGGCGACACGGCAAGCGAGGTTACATACGGCTCGTCCGCCATGCGGGATTCCACCGTATACGGCGCATAAGCGGAATATCCGCCGAGCATGGAGGCAAAGAGGGAGGTGTCCTCTTCCAGTACGCCGACGACAAGGAAGTTTCTCCCGTCGATGGTCAACTGCTCGCCGACCACGTCGGCCTTGCCAAACAGCTCTTCCGCCGTGTTATACGCAAGCACCGTCACATACGAGGCGTTGTCAACGTCCGCGCTCTTTAAGAAACGACCGTATTTGAGCGTGAGTCCCTGTATAGTATAATACGCGGGCGTCGTGCCGTATAGAGAGACTGTTGCGTCCGAATAGCCGAACTTTGCTGTGGCGTTCATGCTGCCGGAAGGCGCGGCGTCGCCGACGGCGCTGAGCGCCGCGACTTCGTCCAGATCTTCCAAACGAATCGGAGAACCCTTGTCGTCCTTGATGTTCACGGTGACCATGTCGTTGCCGAGGGCGGTGATTTCGCTGGTGACGGCACCCGTCGCGCCGTTGACGAGGGAAACCAGCACCACGAGCGCCACTACGCCGATGATGATGCCGAGCATGGTCAGAAACGAGCGCATTTTATTGGAGGTAATGGCCTCCCAGGCCATTTTGAGTGATTGCAATATCATGCGCCCACCTCCGTGACCCGACCGTCCATGATGCGAATGCGCCGCTGCGCCTGGCTCGCGATCTCTTCGTTGTGCGTGATGAGCACGATCGTGTCGCCTGCGCGGTGCAGCTCGTGAAACAGCGCCATGATATCCTCACCCGTCTTGCTGTCGAGGTTGCCCGTGGGTTCATCCGCCAGCAGAATGGCAGGATCGGTCGCGAGCGCGCGCGCAATCGCTACGCGTTGCTGCTGACCGCCGGAGAGCTCCGAGGGCTTATGGCTGCTTCGGTCGTTTAACCCGACGCGATCCAGCGCGCGCTGCGCCTTTTCTTTGCGCTCGTTTAGGTGAATCCGCTGATAGATCAGCGGCAACTCCACGTTGGCAAGCGCGGTCATGCGCGAGAGCAGATTGAAGTTTTGAAAGATAAAACCAATCTGCTTGTTACGGATTTTTGCGAGCTCCTCTTCCGAGTATTGCTCAATCGATTGTCCGTCCAGGATATACTCTCCGCTGTCGGCTACGGCGAGACAGCCGATGATGTTCATCAGCGTGCTCTTGCCGCTGCCGGAAGGGCCGATGATGCTGACAAATTCACCCTCGCGGATCGTCAGGTTCGCGCCATCCAACGCGCGAACCTCCTCTCCGCCGACCGAATATACCTTCGTGATATCGGTCATGGTGATGATGGGTCGATTCTGCGAAGACATGGCTTAGTCACCACCGTTCGCGGAGCCGTCCTGCTGCATGCTGTCCATCCGATTTGCGGTGTAGTTCATACCGGGAATTTTAGCCGCGGCTGTCTGGTCGAGATACCAAACCTGATCTCCCGCAACGAGGCCGCTCGTGATCTCCGCGGTTGTCCCGTCGGAGAGTCCTACGGTAATATCTCTGCGTTCCAGCGCGCCGGAAGCGTTTTTCACGTTGACATACGTACCCGTGGAATCCTCAATGATAAGGTCGACCGGAATCAGAGGAACATTATCCTTTTTCGAGGTGAGAATCACCGCGCTTCCGTTCATGCCTTCCAGCAAGCGCTGGTCAAAGCTCAGCGTTACCTCGACCGGGTAGGTCGTGATGCTGCCGCTTACGGTGCCGATGCGGGAGATGTGCGTGACCGTCGCGGAGAATGTCTCGCTCGGATACGCATCGAGGGTTACGTTTGCGCTCTGGCCGAGTGCAACGGAGTCGATATCCAACTCGTCCGCGTCGATCGAGAGCTTGACCGCGCCGCCGGTGAGCAGCACAAACGCGTCCGTCATGCCGTCGCTTTCGCTAGAGGCAGGCAGGTTGGTTCCCTCGCTTACCTTCACTTCCTGGATGAATCCATCCGCAGGTGCGATGACGCGCGGGTCTTGTATGTAGGTAAGCAGCTGCGCATACAGCGCGGCTTTCTCTTCACGATCTGAAAATGCGCTGTTATAGCTCGCACTGGCGGGGGCATTCTCAAGCGAGAAGAGCTTGGTATTTGCGTAGACAAAGTCGTTCTCATCCACTTTCACATCGGTGATTTCGCCGCCGGAAGCCAGCACCGCAACGGGCGCGTGAATATCCAGCGTGCCTTCGCCAAGCAGCGTTTCTCCGTCGTAAACCTGCGCCGCCGCCTGATAAGGCGTGCCGTTATCCGTCAGGGTTACGAGGTAGCCGGTCGGCGTCTTTTCGTAGAGCATGCCGGTGGCTTTGCCGCCGTCCCAACGCACGGTCACATCGCTGTAGAGAACGAGCTCCTTGTCGGTCGTGATGGCTACCTGCATCTTCTCGTCGGTCGAGATCAGCGCGAGCGAACCGTATTGCCCGATCACCGCGAGTACATCGTCACCCTTTGCCGCGGGTAGATACTTCACGCGGCCGCGAGCGGGGGATTTCACCCGCGTGACGCTGCTGCGGGATGCGATCTGCTGATCGAGGGAGGAGAGCTCCGAATTGGTGGTTGCGGCGAGGTCGCGCAGGGAATCGACGTCCAGCGTGGCAATGACGTCGCCCGCGGCTACGGTGTCGCCGACTTTGCCGGACACGCTTTCCACAAGCACGCCGCCCGGCAGTTGCAGCGTTTCGCTGTCGTCAGAGGCAAGCCGCCCGCTGCCGGTGATTGTACGCTCGACGGTGCCGTTTTCTACCGTGTAGGCGGTGTAGACCGGCTGAGCCGCACGCTTGAGCGCACTGCTGATGATCAGCAATACGACGACGATGGTGGCAACGACTGCCAGCATGACCCAGAGCCAAACGCGAGATTTCTTTTTCTTTGGTTGCATGGAGATTGTTCCTTTCCGTCTGCACTCCGTTTCATGTTTGAGTGCGAAGGTTGTTTTTTTCGCGCTTATCGTAACGAGCGAACGTGAACTGAACAAAAACTGTGTTTGAGAGATTTTGTCCTTTTTGTGAAACGCGAACTGCGCTTAAATCTGATAGGGCAATTCTACGATGAACTCCGTACCCGCGCTTTCCTCGCTCTTGCAGCGGATATCACCGCTGTGCAGGGCGACGATGCGCCGCGCGATGGAGAGCCCGAGCCCGTTTCCGGAGACGGTATGCGAGGCGTCTCCCTGATAAAACTTGTCGAAGATATGCCGTTGTGCCTCCTCGGAAATGCCGTAGCCATCGTCGCGAATCAGAAAGACGACGCTGGTTTCACCTTTTTGCAGACGAATATCGACACAACCGCCTTCCGGCGTAAATTTTACCGCGTTGTCGATGAGGTTGAGCCAAACCTGGCTCAAGAGTTCCTCGTCGCCTTCAATCGTGACTTCGTCCAGTTCCACATTGAGGTTGAGTCTGCGCTGTTCCCATTTGTTCTCAAAGAGCAACACACAGCGGCGCACCTGCTCCGTGAGGTCAAAGCGTTCGCGATTGGCTAGTATGGTCTGCTTTTCCACGCGGGAAAGGTTGAGCACGTTGGTCGCGAGCTGAGAAAGACGCGAGGATTCGTGGATGATGATATCGAGATATTCGTTTCTCTGCTCCGGCGTTAGGTCGTCGTGCTTCAATTCCTCCGCGAAACCCTTGATCGAAACGATTGGTGTTTTAAATTCGTGTGAAAAGTGGTCGACAAAGTCCGATCGGAGCATCTCGATACTCCCGAGTTCTTCCGCCATGCGATTAAAGCTTGTCTCTACCTCATGAAACGAGCTGGGCCCCGGCAGATGCAGACGAACGGAAAAATCACCGCTCGCAAGGCGGTTTGTCGCGTCGATGACCCGGCGCAGGGGCTTGAGTGGAAACCGGCTGATCATAAACGAAACAACGGTGCCGACCAGTACGCTGATGATGAGCAGCACGAAGATCGGCAGCATCGGTTCGTGACGCGAAATTTTTGCAATATTGATGGCGTTGACGCGTATGAGCAAAACACCGACGATGAAGATGATCAGCGATGTGATCATCAGAATCAGAAATACGACGGTCGAAAACAGTGCGGTTAAGCCAAAGCGTTGACGAAATGTTTTTTTATTTTCGTGTTTCATACTTTTTTCACCGCCTTATAACCCAACCCGCGTACGGAGACCAGCTCAAACTCGGGATAGTTTTCAAACCTTCTGCGTAGGCGGTTGATATGCACGTTGACCGTCGTATCCCCGCTTTCGGACTCCATGCCCCAGATTTCGTCCATGAGTTGGATGCGCGTGAAGATTTTATCCGGGTAGGAGAGCAGTTTGTAGAGCAGATAAAACTCTTTTTGCGGCAGCGTCTGATGGTCGTCCCCTCGTGTGACGGTGAGCGCGTCATAGTCCAGTTCGACAGTTCCGATGGAGAGCTTGCGCTCGCTGACGATGCGGGAGCGTCGCAGCAGCGCCTTGATGCGCAGCAGCATCTCCTCGGTATCGACGGGTTTTGTCATATAATCGTCGGTTCCCGCGAGGAACCCTTTGCGCTTGTCCGCAGGCAGTTGTTTTGCGGTCACCATCAGAACCGGAATCGTGCTTCCAGCGGCGCGCAGCTCGCTCACGAGCGTATAACCATCCATGCCGGGCATCATGATGTCCAGCAGGATCAGGTCGATATGGTTGCTGTCCAGAAGCGAGAGCGCTTCCTCGCCGTTGGTTGCGGTCAGCACGGAATATTCCGCGCGTTCGAGCACGGCTTTCATGAGCTTTCGCGCGTTGGTGTCGTCTTCTACGACAAGGATATGAAACATGGACTCTTCCTCATTCCGGCAGTCAATGGTGGGTGCGCCGTAAAAAAACGGCAAAGACGTCAATACGGGCGTATCAAAGCGCCCTGCTATCAATCAGTATATGCCGAAAGATGAACCGAAGATAAACTGCCCGAAAAAGAGCCGGTCAGCCCTGCAATCCTGCGGCCTGACGCTCCATATTCTCAACGACGATATCAAAAATTTCACCCAGAGAGGCGCAGTAGGCGAGGATCTCCCAGGGACGGTTGGTGTGAAAGTGAATCTTGATCAGAGATTCATCGCCGACCGCAAGCAGGCTGTCGCCCTCGAAATTCGCGGTGATGTAGTCGAAGATTTCGTCTTCGCTGAGCTGCTCGCCCGCGAGCAGAAGCTGGGTGTCAAATTTGAATTCTAGCATGAGGGGGTCTCCTTCTCTATTGATAAAAGTAATTGCAATGGGATCAATGTTATTTTTTACCCTTCTTTGTCAGCGCGTAAACGCCCGCAAACAGCCAAGCAAGCACAAA
>CAYVAO010000127.1:0-6176 GCA_964448895.1 uncultured Christensenella sp. | reverse complement strand
TAACCCTGGCACACGGAGGGCGCATAAGAAGAAATAATTAGTTCAATCGGTCAAACAATTCCGCGAACTCCTGATGCGACGTGAGAAATAGATCCACGAGTACCGGATCAAAATGCTTCCCGCGGCCTTCCTTGATGATCTCCAACGCCTGTTCATGCGGAAACGCGGGCTTATACACCCGCTTGGAGCGCAGCGCGTCGTAAACATCCGCTAGCGCCATCATCCGCGCGGAGAGCGGGATCTCTTCTCCCTTCAGCTCAAACAGATAGCCACTTCCATCCCACTTCTCGTGGTGATAGCGCGTAATATCCAGCCCCATCTGCACAAACGCATTTCTTTGATAGCGCTTGTCGATGTTCATCAGCGTTTGGTAGCCAATCTCGACATGCGTCTTCATAATCGCGAATTCTTCCGGCGTCAGCTTGCCGGGCTTGAGCAAAATCAAATCCGAAATGCCGACTTTGCCGATGTCGTGCAGCGGGCTCGCGCGGTAGATCGTCGCGATATATTCATCGTCAATCACAGCTTGATACGGCGAGTGCTGGCGCGCCTTCTCCGCCAACAGGCGGCAAAAGCTAGCCGTGCGCTCAATATGCGCGCCGGTCTCGTCGTCCCGCGATTCCGCGAGCTTAACCAGCGCAAAGATCGTCGCCATCTGGGACTCTGAGATCTCTTTCACCTTGTCGGCGACCATCTCTTCCAGATGCTTGCTGTATCGCTCCAGCTTTTCCTCCGCGCGCTTGATCTGCGTGATTTCCTGCATGGTGCCAAAGCTATGGATCGGTTTCCCTGTTTCGTCAAACTCCGTTTGCAAACGGATATGCACCCAAATGATCTCCCCGCTGCGCAAACGCAATCGAATTTGCACATCCCAAGGTTCCTGATACGACAGTAACCGAAGATATCCCTCCCGGACAGTTTCCATGTCCTCCGGTACAACGAAGGATAAAAACAGCCCCTTCGAAGGTTCCTCGTTGGGATCTAGTTGCAAGATTTCTGAATAAGAAGCCGACCATTTTCGAACCCCTGTGATATGATCGATGTCCCAGCGGCCAATGCGAGCGATATGCTGTGCTTCTGTCAGCAGCTTCTCGCTCTCTTCCAGGCGTTGGTTTGTCTCTTCCAACCGTCTTGCAATCTCCGAGTGACTCAAAACCAGCTTGCGAAACAGCTCGTTTTGAATCGTGTTATCCACGATGATCGCATAACTTTCCAGCGCGTAAAGAGAAAGGACATCGTCGTTCAGCGACTGAATATCCTCATAAATTCGTCCGTCGCGAGCGGAGTCCCATCGTTTCATAACAGATTCTCCGAGGCATAATATTCGATTCCAACATCTCCGATTCCGCGCAAGTAGGCCAGCGCAGTTTTCACATCCTCTTTTCCTCGCAAAATGCCGCCGTGCTGCGGTGCGATGCACTCGATATCGATGGGGTCCAGCACATCCAGTGCATGGTTGAGCGCTCGGTTCGACGTCATGATCCGCTTTTGAAACTCCCCGATGTGATAGAGCGGGCAAACCTTTCCCGTCTGCGGGCATGTCTGCTGCGCAACACAGTCCTGACAAGCAGGTGTCAACTGGACAAACAAATCCCAATTTGCGTCGTAACTACCGAACAAATCGCTGGAAAACAGGGTTTTCGTCTTGGTGTCGTACGTCACAAAGCTACCCGGTGCATGGCAAAACGGCGTACCGTAAAACTCTAATACGCGGCCTGTCTGAAACACGAACTGGTTGCCGCTCGCGCGATAATCCAGCTTCGGCGTCTTCTTGGAGTAATAGTGGATAAACATATTGTTTTCCGCGTGCGATATGATGTGCAGCTCTTCCGAATTGATGATCGCCTCCAACTGCGGCAAGTTGCCGCAAAGGTCGGGATCATAGTGATGGTAGATCAGGCGCTTGATCTGCGCGGGTTTCAGTCCGGTTCGCAAGATTTTCAGCATAACATAGCTGAAGTCGTCGCGACTTCCGCCATCGATTAAAACTGCCTCGTCGCCTTCTCGAATGAGATACGGGTTGCAATGCAGACTGATTGCACCGTTTGAATATCCGAGCCAGAAGATCCCATCGGCGATCTCGACCGGGTTCATATTCAGTTGTTCCGCACTCTCCACGTAAATTCCCTCCATCAAGCGCTAACAATCATAACATTCGATCAATCTCGGTTATCAATCGATCGACCGCAATGTAATTTTCAGCACGTATTCTTTTTGCAAATCTTGGAGACGGCTCGTCAATTTACTAATACATGTTAATAAACAAGAACGATTCTTGTTATTTCAGTTTACATTGGATCATTAATCAACGCAAGATGTATTTTTGTATATACTACTCAAACTTTTTTATTACACTCTCGCTTGAATTTCCGGATTATCGTGTAACGTTCTATATTCTTTGCAGAACAATAGCTTCGGCTTATCTGTCGAATTTTATCTCAATCACAGCGGGTTTATCCTGCATTGCGTCAAAAGACGCGCGCATACGGGTCAATAAATCATCCGCCGTTTGATGCATGAGCCCTGTTACATATGCACCACTTAGGCCCAGTTCGTTCAGCGCGCGGTCTGCCGCGCGTTTGATGGCGACCGGAGCCTCTTGCTCGCCGGCACGTAATAAAGCGGCGTTGATGCCAGCCAACTCCGCTTGTGAAAGCGTAAGTTTATGTACCGGCTGATCCGCCAGCGCGCAGAGCGTCGCCATCTCCGCAGCAGGCAAACATAAATTCACCAGCAAATCGATATAGTCGATATAATAGCGCTCATACAACGCAAATAGTGCTTCCTTCGAAAATGTACGCAACAGCGTATTCTCCGCAAGCAATCTGCGTAGATAGTCCAAAATATACTCTGCACCAAGCAGGTGATCCGAAACCGGCTGGCACAGTGGGTAGTCGAAGGAGCAGGGTATCTCCTGCGCGAAAAAATCCGCGTCGTAACCCGCAAAGAACGCAGGAAGCGCCGCCAGCGTGTCGCAATACGCCGTGTTGGTCAGCGGCGGCGGCGTGCGCTGCGCCTGCCGGAGCAGGAGCTTCGCGCGCGCGCAGATTCGCTTCGCCTGATGAACACCCGCCTGCCAGCGCTCCTTGATCGGCGATTGACTCGTTAGCTCCGGCACGGGGAACCGGCGGTTGAGCTCCAAACAGTAAAGAATCGATTCCAGCAATCGGCGCGCAGTGTCCACGGGTACCGACGTGCTGTCTCCCATCGTGTAGCGGCGAATGCGCTCTTCCAGCAGCAGATAAACCGCCTCCGGCTGCTCTGCGGTGACCGGCTCTTCCGGACACCACTGGATCAATCCGCTATTCGTCTCCCCGTTCGTCATCTTCATCCTCCCAGTCCTCTTCTTCTTCCAAGCCAAATCTGCGTGCGCGGCAAAGCGCCTCCAGCGAGGTGCCGATCACCGCCTCTACGGAGCCGTCGTAGGCATCAAACCGCTTGCGCATAGCCAAGATGAGCTCCTCGTCGGTAAGCTGATCGCCGCACGCGTTCTTAAAATAGTAGAACGCGTCGACGAGCTCCAATAGCGTCGCCTCGTAGTCCTCCTGCAATAAATACGGCGAGTCGCAAAATCCGTCCACGATGTTCTTCACCGCGCTCGCGCCAAGCTCCACGCGTCCGTGGTCGGTCAGCGCGTGGGTGCGCGCCTGCGCAAGCTCCCGCATACCCTGTTCGCTGAGGCGTAGGCCAAAGCGCGCGGAAACCGCGTTGACGCCGCGCAATTCCTCTAAAAACTGCTCCTGCATCCGCAGCACCAGCGCCTGATTTAAATCCTGTCCCATTTCTCCGTCCTCCCTGTGTGAGCTAGCATATGCCGGATTGCGTACGCGTACAAGTCTTGAAAAAAGTTTGATTTTGTGCTATGATATCGTCAGAAAGTAAGAAAATCCGCGAAAAAACTCGCGGATTTTTTCTGTTTTGTGCGCTGTACTTGGCGCGCGCGCTGTGCTACACTTTTCCTGTGAAAAAAATACCGGAACTCAACAACCTGACGCCCTGCGACGATATCGAAGCGCTCTTCTCTTCCGCATGTGAAGAGGAGACGGATATTGAACGCATTCTGTTTGAAAACCTCACGCTCGAAGGCGGTTCCTATCCCGCGCTGACCTTCCGGCAGTGCCGCTTTGTTGGCTGCCATCTCTCCGGCTGTTCGCTGGAGCGCGCGGCCTTTATCGACTGCGTACTCGAGCACTGCGACCTTTCCAACACACGGATGACGAAAGGCACGTTGCAGCGCGCCTGGCTTTCGGACTGCAAGCTGCTCGGGGTTACGCTCGCGGAGTCGTTTTTACTCGACGCCGTATTTGAAGCATGCGCCGCGCGATACGGCAACTTCTCCTCCTCCAAAATGCGACACGTGCGTTTCCTGTCCTGCGATCTGACCAACGCCGCGTTATCGAGTTGTTCTCTTTCCAACACCGCGTTTGATCAGTGTCTGCTCACACACGCGGAGCTGTTTCAAACCTCGTTTTCGGGGATGAATCTTTCGGATTGCGACATCAGCGGCATCTCGATCAGCGGAAACGAGCTGCGCGGTGCACGCGTAAACACGGACCAGGCGGCGATGCTGGGGCAGCTGCTCGCGGGCGTTACGATTCAGGAGCTTCCAACTAAATCGTAATTCCCTGTGATCCATTTTTTAGAGCCTTTACAGCCGGAGTGCAATACCCCGGCTTTTCTTGATCAGTTTTCGGCTGAACCCAGCGTGAGTTTTCACAGTTTCGTTACTGGAATACACTGTTCTTTTTTATGGACGCATGATACAATCTCTTCATGGAACAAATACATAGTGCGATATTTTATCGCTCTGTTTCATTTGCTCCGCGATAATAAACTGGGGGGAACACAAAATGAAAAGAATCCTGGCAATCACTCTTTCCATCCTGCTGCTCACCTTTGCGATGACCGGCTGCGCAAAGGCGAAGGACGCCGCGGATGAGACCGTTTCGGAAGCGGTTCAAGGGGCTGTGTCGGAAGCCGCTTCGGCTGTGGAATCCGCCGATAGCGATGTCGCCGGCGCAGTAGAAGAAAACGCAGCCGCTGCCGTCGATACCGCATCCGCGTTTTACAGCGCGTATATAGAGGACAAGTCCGCGGTGCTGAACAAGTTACTGGACGGTCTGGGTAACAACGCCGACACCGCGATGTCCGCGCTCTCGTTCCTCGGCATTTCGATGAGCGATCTCTATCTGCTGCCTGTTTTATACTTTGGTCTCGGTGAATCCTCCGTCTCCGCAGGACTCGCCATGATGGGCGCAACCGACGTTACCTATCAGGAGCAGGGCAACAACTACACCATCACCTATAAAAACTCGGATGGCCAGCAGGTCGCACTCACGGGCACCTACGACAGTGGAAAATCTCTCGTTGCGGTCGGTTCGACCGACGGCGTAGAAAACGTATTTGCGGAAACCTACCGTACCGCCTTTGGCTATGTCGCGCAGTTCTATAGCATTGGAGACGACGGAACGACATCTCTCTATCAAATCGCGATCGAAGGCGAAAACGGCATGTTTGGCATCGCAACCAGCGACACGCGGCCGGCAGCGCTGACCGGAAGCGAATCCGCCGATTTCCCGAAGTCCGCCAAGGAATGGTACGCCATCAACGGCAGCACGATCACGGGTATGACCTCGGATGGAAAATCCATCAGCTTTGAATACGTGCCCTCGGAAGACAACTGATCTTTTGCGCATCTTTCAACAGACCGCCGTCCTATTCGGACGACGGTCTTTGTTTATGCCGTATGTTTTCGAATGGAAGCGGTTTTAAATCTTGTCTTATGAGAACGATTCGCGCGTATCAGCCTCGCGTCACAATCCGTTTCAAATTCGTAACATGCCGTTGATTGCTTGTTCATGATTCTCTGATAGTATATACATCGTTGGGAAACATACGGCAACCTTCCATCAAACCGCCATTATTTATCTTTTTACGTGACAGATTTCTCCCGCCCAAGAAATGAAAAGAATGCGCCGTATGCACCCGAAAAGGACGTCCTGAAGAGGACGTCCTGTCGATTTTGGGAGAAACTCGTCTGTTTGATCGATCAGGCTCCTGTAAAAAAGGCAGTCCTTGCGGACTGCCTTTTTCCAGCGTAAAACGCTTGTTTCTTAGAACAGGTGCAGCGTCAGGAACAGCGTGCTCATCAGAGAAGCGCCGAGCGACACAACCGT
>CAYVAO010000126.1:0-6178 GCA_964448895.1 uncultured Christensenella sp. | reverse complement strand
CGTAATCCTCCTTGTCCCTCAACCGCAACAATGCTATACTGCAATCAGTTCTTGTTTTACAATCATTGTTAAAATTGAATTTGGGAGAGGGTGAATTGTATCATGCGTCAGCGCGACGAAAGTAAGCGCTTCACCAAGCAGGAGAAGAGTTGGATCTTCTACGATTGGGCAAACTCCGTCTACGCCACAAACATCATGGCGGTCATTTTCCCAATCTACTACGCCAGCATGGCCGGAGACCTTGGCAACAAGTGGTGGGGCATCGGCGTGTCGCTGGCTTCGCTCATCGGCGCGATCATTTCGCCAACGCTGGGCGCGGTTGCGGACTTTAAGGGCAACAAGAAAAAGCTCCTGTTCGCGTTCATCCTCATCGGCGCGCTGTCGACCGCCGTGCTCGCGTTTGTGAGCGATTGGAAATGGATGCTGATCGGCTACGTGATTTCGCATATCGGTTTTAGCGGCTCCTGCGTGTTTTACGATTCGTTCTTAACGGACGTGACCACCGAGGAGCGCATGGATCGCGTGTCCAGCTGGGGCTATGCGATGGGCTATATCGGCGGCAGCACGATCCCGTTTGTGATCTCGATTGCGGTCATGCTGCTCAACGATTATAACGCGTTCTCCATGAAATTCGCGATACTGATCGTCACCGTCTGGTGGCTGGTGTTCTCCATTCCGATTCTCAAGAACGTAGAACAGAAGCACTATGTTGAGGTTCCGCCGAGCGAGCTGGCGAAGCATGCGTTTTCCAACCTTTGGGATACGATGAAGCGCTGCGTGAGCAACAAAGGTCTCTTCATCTATCTCATCGCGTATTTTCTCTATATCGACGGTGTGGGCGCGGTGATCTCGCTTGCGACCAACTATGGCGCGACGCTTGGACTTGGCACCACGGGTATGATCTTTGCGCTTCTGGTGACGCAGCTTGTCGCGGCGCCGTGCGCAATTCTCTTTAGTAAACTTTCCGGCAAGTTCGGCGCGATTAAGATGATCATCTCCGCGATCGCGATGTATTTCGTGATTTGTGGCGTTGGCTTCTTTATGGGCCGGCTGGTCGAACCATACCAGCTTGATCTTGTCTCCACCACGCGCCAGACAATCTCCGCGCAAGGCGTTGTGTTTGAAAGCAAGGAAGATCAAAAAGCCTGGGAAGCGCTCTCGAAGGATTATGTGGAAGATACCCGCGCCGCGCTGTCGGCGGAAGACCGTGTTGTGGCGTTTGACGAAGTTACCGCCGACCTCGTTCGTAAGGCGGAAGACCCCGCTGGCGTAAGCTATGCCTTCACCAGCGATGTTTCCCGCGCAACGGCAGCCGCCGCCATCCAAGCCGTTGGCGACGAGCTGGATGTCTACGCGCAGGATACGCAGAAACAGGCGGACTATAACGGCGCAAAGACGACCGCCACTGCGCTCTTCTGGGTGCTTGCGGTGTTGGTCGGCACCGTGCAGGGCGGCATTCAGGCGTTGTCCCGCTCGGATTTCGGCAAACTCCTTCCGCAGACCAGAAGCGCGGAATATTTCGCCTTCTACGATGTGTTCGCCACGTTTGCAACCGTCATTGGGCCGCTGCTGTACGCGATGTTCTATATGCTCACCGACCGCGCGTCGATCGGTATTCTGAGCCTTCTGATCCTGTTTGCGGCCGGAGGCCTACTGCTGATCTTCGGCAGAAAAGAACTGGCGAAGACCGAAACCGAGATGCGCGAGGCAAACGCCCGCATGGCCGCGCAGGAATAACACATACGGAGGAAAACCGGTTTATTGAATCGACTTTCGAAAACCACTCAAATGATTCTGTTCGTCGGCGTGGCTGCGCTTTTGTTGGCCGCGCCGACGCTTTCGCATGCGCAGAGCGCAGTTCCCGCCGCGGACGTCACGGCGCTGTCCCAACCCGCGCATACGGAGGACGCAAAAGCTGTTCGCCGTACGCGCGATCAAAAGCTGGAAACCTATGCGGCGTATGATCCGAATCAGGCGTTCTCGCTCGTCTGGCCGTCGACCGCAGGGGTACGGACGGCGTATGTAAAGTGGTATGCGCAACCGGATTGTGCTATACTGGTGCAATCGGACGCAAACGGTACGGAGCTTTCCCGCGAAACCATCGCAACTCCAAACTTCAACGACGTTTACGCGATATTACCGGAGGCAACAGGGCTCTCGATTTCATCCGAAACCGGATGCAAAATTGCGGAGGTGTCGCTCTATTCCGAAGGAACCTTGCCGGACGGCGTATACGATTGGCAGCCACCTGCTAAGAAAGCGGATTTGCTGGTCGTCTCGGCGCATTGTGACGACGAGCTGCTCTTTTTCGGTGGTACAATTCCGCTTTATGCGGGCGAGCAAGGGCTTGCCGTGCAGGTGGTCTACATGGCAAACGGAGACCGCTCGCGCGTGGACGAGGCACTGAATGGCCTCTGGCACGCGGGGGTGCGAAATGCTCCCGTGTTCCTGCCGCTCAAGGACGTTTATACCAAGACGTTGCGGCTTGCGCTGCTGAACTGGGACGAGGAAACGACCACAAACCTGCTTGTTGCGCAGATTCGGCGCTTTCAGCCGGAGGTGATCGTGACTCACGATCTAAACGGCGAATACGGTCACGGCGCGCACATGGCGACCGCCTATTGTATGATGAAAGCTGTTCCGTTGGCGGCGGATGCGTCTGTTGACCCGGATTCGTTTGAGAAATACGGCGCGTGGCAAACGGAAAAACTTTATCTGCACCTGTATGCAGAAAACCCGATCACGATGGACTGGAATCAGAAGCTTGCGGCGTTTGACGGCAAGACCGCTCTGGAAGTCGCAAACGAGTCGTATCATATGCACGTTTCCCAGCTGGACTATCACAGCAATGTCTTTATCGGCGGGGATTTCAGCTCTTCTGACTTTGGGCTGGCGTATTCCGCGGTGGGAATGGATGCGGCAAAGAACGATTTTTTTGAGCACATCGACCCGGCAAAGTTGAGCAACTTTGTTGCGCCGACGCCGTCGCCGATCGCAACGCCTGTACCGACGATAGAAACCAAGTCGACCGCATCCCCCGTAGCGATTGCGCCGCAAAAGCAAGGCCCTACACTCAATGATGCGCAGAAGCAGAATCTGCTTGGTATCACGAGCATCGCGTTTCTGTTCCTTTCTGCGGCGGCGCTGGTCGTGGTGCGAAAGCAAAGAGAGAAAAAACAACCGAAGCCATAGATTGTAAACACGATACTAGAAACTACCTCTGGAGTTTGAGACTGCATGAAAAAAGCCTTTGCCCTCTTAACCTGCGCGCTGGTGTTGGTAATGATGCCAACCGCTGCGCGCGCGGAATCCAGCGAACCCGCTCAAACACCCGACCAAGGTGTGAGTCTTACGCTCACTCTGCCGGAAAATCTCAACCCGTATGCGTACCGGCTCACGGACGCATATGTCATTTCGCGCGTCTCCTTTAAGCAGCGGGACACGCTCGTCATTCAACCGCAAACACCCGCGCAGATTCTGGCGCTCAATTGGTACGATGTGCCCGCTTCCTATACGGTTACCCAGCTCGACGCAGCGGGGCAGAGCCTCGCGGAAGAGACGATCACCGATGGTCAACTGGGCAGACAGATCAAGTTGGATGCAAAATGTGTCAGTGTCTCGATACTGTTCAACGAAAACGGTTCGCTTGGCGGCGTTGCGGCGTATGCGGACGCGGCGGCGGCTCCGGCTGCGTTTACACCCACACCAACGCAGTGCGACCTCCTGGTCATCACCGCGGAGCCGGGTATGGAGTTTTGCGAGTTTGGCGCGGTGTTGCCGATCTACGCGAAAGAGAAAGGCATCTCGACCGCAGTGCTGTATGTCTCCGACTATGGCAAGCGCGCCCGCGCGTATGAAGCGCTCGCGGGACTTTCGGAGGCAGGGTACACCGAGTACCCCGTCTTTGGCGGATATCAGAGCGATAATTATGATTCCTACAATACAACGCAGGGACAGTTTGACCGCCGGGCGTTCGTAGAGTATCTCAAGGCGGAGATTCAATCGCTGAATCCAAAGGTGATCGTAACGCATAGCGCGGAGGACGTATCCGGCGCGCACAAGCTTGTCTCCGAGTGCGTGCAGATTGCGGTAGAAGAGTGTCCCAGTGTGGAGAAGCTCTACTGCTTCGGTCAGCCGCAAGGCGCGAGCGCGACGGTACTGGATTTGAATACGCAGTTAAACGCGTATGGCGGGCGTACGGCGGCGGAAGTGGCGCAGAGCGCCTACGAGCAGCACGTTTCCCGCCGTATCTTCGGGCTCTCGATCGATACGACGAGCGCATATACGCTGGTTTACTCCACAGTAGGCGGGGACGAAGCGCAAAACGATCTGTTTGAGCACATTGATACCGCCTCGCTTTTGACGTATTCACCGGCAACGCCGTCTCCTTCGCCGGTTCCGGAAGCAACGGCGACGCAGGAACCGTCTTCAAACGCGCAGACAGTCACGGAACCGAATCAACCGCAAGAACCATCTCAACCGGAAAATCAGAACGCAGACAAAGAATCAGGCGCTCTGCTTGCGGTGCCCGCGCTGATTGGTCTCGGCGCAGGAGCCGTACTAAGCGCGATGCTGTTCCTGCTGTTCTATCGAAAAATGCAGATGAGGCGGAGTAGGGGATATGCTATTTGCGTCTGCCTGATTCCGTTTGCGCTGGGTGTTGCTGTGAGCGCGATTCTCGCCTCCTTAAAAACGAAACCGGGCGCGGAGCCGCAGCCGAGCATTGCTGTCGTGGAGCTGGAAACGCCGCTTCCTACGGATACGCCTGAGGCAAGCGCAACGCCGGAAGCGAGCGCCGCACCCGTAGCGAGCGCAACACTGGATACAATCGCAGATCCGGACGCGCAATATTACCGCACGGCAAGCGATCCCGCCGAAGTAATCGTAACTGATGTGGCGAACGGGCGTTGGGAATACCGCTCGGACGATCTCGGCATCTCGATTGAGCGCGTGAGCACCAAAACCAAAGAAGGTAAGCCGCTGACTTATTTTGTTGCGGATATCCATATGCGCGATATCAGCGAGTTCCGACCCGGTTTTGGCGCTGAGGGTCACACGGGCCGGGGCGCAATTCATCCCTGGCTGATTGCACGGCGCGAAAAAGCCGTCCTGTGGATTACGGGAGACAATCTGATCAACGACGAACGCGAGGAAAAGGGAATTTTGATTCGCGACGGTAGAATGTTTTGGTCGGGCGAGAGAGAGGATACGCTCGCGATCTATCCTGATATGACCATGCGCATCATCAAGAAAGGCGAGATGACACCCGGTACGCTCTTGGAGGACGGCGTGGAGAACGCATATTCCTTCGGGCCTACGATGATCGATAACGGCGTGATCAATGAGAAAGCGAAATACCATCGCGTTCGCAGAACAAATCCGCGCACGGGCATCGGATATCTCTCGCCGGGACACTATATCGCAATCGTCGTCGACGGCAGACAGAAGGATTACAGCATCGGGCTACCGATTTGGGACTTCGCGGATCTCTTTGCGTCCTATGGTTGTACACTGGCTTACAATCTCGATGGCGGCCTTTCCGCCGCGATGATTTTCATGGGAGAGCAACTCAATGCGCATTCCGGAAACCGCACCGGCGGCAGCGAAAACCTTTCGTATCAGCGCGCGGTGCCGGATGGATTGATGTTTGGCTACAGTGAGCAGGTGCCGTCGGTGGATGATCCCATTTTAAACAACGGCAACAAGGGCTGATGCTAAGAGCGTGAAATTTTTGCAACACACGGAAGAGTACAGCATAAGAACGGTTGACGCGAAAAGCAAGCCGTGCTAAAATAAACCCCGAACAAAAAACCGAATACCGCCTTATCAAGAGTGGCAGAGGGACCGGCCCTGTGAAGCCCGGCAACCTGTTTGTGAAGAGCAAATAAGGTGCCAATTCCGGCAGCGAAAGCTGAAAGATGAGCGTTGCACCATCAGACTTGTGAAACCTCATCCGCGGATGAGGTTTTTTTGTACCAAAACTTGGAGGAAATGATCAAATGGCAACCAGACTCTTTACGTCCGAATCCGTTACGGAAGGACACCCCGATAAGGTTTGCGACTGCATTTCGGATGCGGTACTGGACGCGATCTTCGCGCAGGATGCCAACCCGCGCGTGGCTTGCGAATGCGCGGCGAGCACCAATCTCGTACTCGTGATGGGAGAAGTCACCACCAC
>CAYVAO010000125.1:0-6182 GCA_964448895.1 uncultured Christensenella sp. | reverse complement strand
TAAAACATCACGTCCATCAAAAAATCTTCGCAGGCATTCCTGCGCTCCAGAAAACGTGCGTTGTCCGCCTCGGCTAAAAACTTCGAATGCCCAGTCACTTTGGAGAAGAGGAAATTCACGTTATGCGTCTTTGGCGGCTCCGCATCCGTGTAGTAGACGTACATCGCCTTGAGCTGGCGTTCCACTGCCTGCTGGCAAAGAAACGCTACATATACCCAGCGCTCGCCTGAAATCAACACGTCGATTGTGCCGAGGTCATAGTCCGCAAGCATCAGCCAGTAGCCGCACTTTTCCATTCGATTCATACTAGTCCCGCTCCTCTTTGTTGAGTGTGCCTTCGGCCACCAATCGCGTGAGCACGCTCGTAATCCGCTGATCAAACTGCGTATCCAGCCGGGCGAGCTCCTCGGCGGCTTCCTCCGGGGATTTGACCTCGTTATAACCACGGTCGCTCGTCATGGCGTCGAATACATCCGCAACGGCGACAATCTGGGAAGCAAAGCTGATGTCCTCTCCGCTTAAACCACGCGGATACCCGCTGCCGTCCATTCGCTCGTGATGGTTGCGCGCAATCTCGGCAATCTCCTCGCCAAATTCCTGCAGCAGCATGCGCCCGCTGTCCACCGGATGCCGTAGAATAAAGCGCAGTTCCTCGTTCGTCAGCCGCTCCGGCTTTTGCAGCACCTCAACCGGGACAAAGCACTTCCCAACGTCGTGAAACAGCGCGGCCACCGCCAGATCGTCCCTGGCAATCACCGGTGCCTTTTCGGAGAGCGCGTCATACAGCGCGAGGGAATACCGAAGCACTGCTTTGCTGTGGCGATAGGTATAGTTGTCCTTTTCGTTGACGCGCATTAAAAGCGCAGTCAGGTTCTCTTCGAATTTTTGAACGGAAGCAAAAGATGGGCAATTGGTTACGTAGAGAATCTGCGTGTCCCCGCTGAGCTTGACCGGGATATCCCGCGTCAGACCGCAGACGGTAAACGACTCCCCCGCTTCCAGCGAAACCAGACCGTCGTCTAATGCGAGTTCTACACCGCCCTCATGAATAAAGAAAAACTCGATGGCGGAGGCATCCTTCGCAGGCGTAAGCCAAACAACGGACTCACCGCCGATCTTCTGAAGCATCATCTCCAACTCGCCCTGTTTGGCAAGTAAGGTGGTAATTGCTTCGTTCTCATGCGGCGGTGTGTTCCATGCACTCTTTCGATTAAACCGTATCCCGTCCATTCCGTCACCCGCAGGCGAGCGGCTGGTTCGGGCTCGCTCGCACTATTCTACATGTAGTTCAATGCCGTATGCTTGAATCTCTTCAATAATACCACACGGCGTAGATAATTCATAGGCGTGAAACGGTTGAACTTGAATATCAATTTCCGAGTTGACGCAAATGCGCGCCAGCTGGCGATATCGGTCCAGCAGACGCGCATCGTTACAATTGAAGAACACAGCGAGGTCTACATCGCTCTCGTGTTTCTGACAACCCTTCGCATACGAGCCAAAGAGAATGACCCGCTCTACCTGTTCCAGCGCATAGATCTGATGGATGATTTCCCGCAGCCGCGTGGCATGCCTGCCAAACAGGCGGTCAAACTCCGCGCTGGAAACGATCATTCCGGCTCCCTTCCGCCGACACGCGTTCCTGCGTGCTTACAGTGGAATCACGCGGAGCGGATCGATCATTACAGTCTGTCCGTCGACCACATAGGCCGTATATTCACAAACAACGGTTGCACCAACCGAGTTTGCGTAGCTCATCACTTCGGCAACAACGCCGTCCACATAGGCAAGCATCTCTGCAACATCGTCAAACGGCGTGTTCTGTGCCTTTTTGACTGCTTGCGCAATCTGCTTGTTCGCTTTTTCCACCATACGCTCAAGCTTCGCGAAATCGGAGCTCGAGTAGGGTGCTGCGCTAATTGCAACTCCGTTGCCTTCTGCATTCGCAACACTGGGAATCAGCATCACCAGCAGCATAACGAGAACGAGAACGCTCAAAATCTTTCTTTTCATGGTGAAACCCCTCCGAAACAAAATATTGTTCGGCTCGGAAGTCCCCCACTTGGATCAAAAAAAGACAGTCCGCCAATTTTCCGCCAGACTGCCAAAAAAGTTATCGCTGCAAAATAGAATTTTAATCCATTCGGCTGCAGGACACTCAATTCGGCAGCTGGCTGTCGTGGACGCTTTCGC
Source organism: uncultured Christensenella sp. (assembly GCA_964448895.1). Classification (GTDB taxonomy): domain Bacteria; phylum Bacillota; class Clostridia; order Christensenellales; family CAG-138; genus UBA7703. The sequence goes on along the minus strand of CAYVAO010000125.1, from coordinate 3,989 downwards.
GTCGTTAGACCCTCTAGCTTTGCGTCACCCGTTTTCACGGGTTTTGCCTTTTCGTGGGAGTTGTTCCTAAACCTAGGGTGAGGATATCACACGAACTTGATCGTGTCAACAGTTTCATGTGATTTTATTGTAATTTTTGTAACCTTCCCTCCGCTCGACTTACGCAGGATGATTCATCGGGAAAGGCGGGCAAATCGCCATAAATCAAATTCTGTCGAATTGTACATCCGGTTCTTTTCTGTTGAAACGTCCGCGTGATATAATGCTCGCATTACAGGAGGTGGCGGTATGGATGTTCATGCTCAGGCGCAAGCCCTTGTTTCGCAGATGACCCTTGAGGAAAAAGCAAGTTTGCTCAGCGGCGCAGATAACTGGCGCACCAAGCGCGTTTTGAGGCTGAATCTACCGAGCGTTGCGGTGTCGGACGGTCCGCACGGGCTGCGCAAGGAAGTGGACGTTCCAAAGGTGGGACGGCATACCCAGCCAGCTACCTGTTTTCCAACCGCCTGTGCCCTCGCCTGCTCCTTTGACCGGAATCTGCTGCGCCGAGTCGGTGCGGCGCTCGGTCGGGAGGCTCGCGCGGCGGGCGTTGCCGTGCTGCTCGGTCCCGGGCTGAACATCAAACGCAGCCCGCTCTGCGGCAGAAACTTTGAGTATTTCAGCGAAGACCCCGTTGTCTCCGGCGAGCTTGCGGGCGCCTATATCGCGGGCGTTCAGAGCGAGCAGGTCGGCACAAGCATGAAACATTTCGCACTGAACAACCAGGAACTGCGGCGCTTGACCGTGGACTCGGTTGTGGACGAGCGCGCGATGTTCGAAATTTATCTTTCCGGCTTCGCGCGCGCCATTCAAATTGAACAGCCCTGGACGGTGATGTGCTCCTACAATCGCATCAAGGGCGTCAACGCCAGCGACAATCACTGGCTGCTGACGGATGTACTTCGAACGAAATTTGGCTTTCAGGGGCTGATCATGTCGGACTGGGGCGCGGTGCACGATCGCGTCACCGGTGTTGCTGCCGGGCTCGATCTGGAGATGCCGTTTGTCGGCGATTATCACGACCAGCAGATCGTGAAGGCGGTTCGCACCAGCACGCTGTCCGAGGAAGCGGTGGACGCCTGCGCAACGCGCGTGGTCGAGCTGGCGCTCAAGGGCGCGGCGATTCCGGCCGGGTCGTTCGATCCGGCGGAGCACTACGCTCTCGCGCGGGAAGCCGCCGGAGCAAGCGCGGTGCTGCTCAAGAACGAGCGAAACGTGCTGCCGCTCAAACGCGGAGCGCGCGTCGCCGTGATCGGCGCGTTCGCAAAAACGCCGCGCTATCAGGGATCGGGCAGCAGCAAGGTCGTTCCGCTTGCAATGGACTGTCCGTTGGATGAGCTGGTCAAACTTGGCCTGCGCGCAGAATACGCCGCGGGCTATCGCGAGGAGAGCGACGCCTCCGACGAAACGCTGCTCCAGGAAGCCTGTGATGTGGCGCGCGGAATGGACGCGGCGCTGCTGTATATCGGCCTGCCGGATCGTTACGAGTCCGAAGGCTTCGATCGAGATAAGCTCAACCTGCCGGAAAGCCACATCGAGCTTGTCCGCCGAATCCATGCAGTCAATCAAAACGTCGTGGTGCTGCTCGCGGGTGGTTCGGTCATCGACATGAGCTGGGATGCGGACGCGGCAGCGATCCTAATGCTCTACCTGAGCGGTCAGGCATTCGGCGGCGCGACGGCGGATCTGGTCACCGGCAAGGTTTGCCCCTCCGGCAAGCTCGCCGAGAGTTGGCCTGTTCGGCTGGAAGACGTTCCCTCCTATGCCTATTTCCCCGGCTATCCGCGAACGGTGGAATACCGGGAAAGCATTTTTGTCGGCTACCGTTATTATGACACGGCAAAAAAAGCCGTCCGGTACCCGTTTGGCTACGGGCTCTCGTATACGAACTTTACCTATAAAAACCTTCAGCTCAGCGGGAGCACGCTGCACCCGAATGAAACGCTGACCGTTTCCTGCGATGTGACCAATACCGGCTCACGTGCGGGCAGCGAAACGGTGCAGCTCTATATTGCCCATTGTTCGCCGGTTGTGTTCACCGCAGCACAGGAGCTCAAAGGGTTCGAGAAAATCGCGCTTCAGTCGGGCGAAACAAAAACCGTTTCCTTTGTTCTGAATCGCCGCGATATAAGCTATTTTGATGTGGTTGCCAAGGATTGGCTCGTCGAAGGCGGCTCCTACGAGATTCGTCTGGGCGCTTCCAGCCGAGACATCCGGCTGTCGGTCAACATAGAGGCCGCGCTGGACGTAGGGCTGCATCTACCCGATCATCGCGCAGACGCGCCTTGCTATTATGACCTGTCCAACGGAATTTCCGTTCCGGACGAAGCATTCGCCGCGGTGCTCGGCCGCCCTATTCCACCGTGCGAGCGGCAAAAGGGCGAACCGCATACGCTAAACACAACGCTCGAAGAAGCGCAGGACTCGTTTTGGGGGCGTTTACTCGTTTCGGTCGGTCAAAAAATCGCAAACAATATGGCTCAAACCGACGAAGTGAGCAGCGGAATTGCGGATCGTGTGCTCTTTACTTCGCCGCTTCGCATGATGAGTATGGAAGGCGGCGGCGTTCCTCCCCGAGTAGTAGAAGGCATCGTATTGCTGCTGAACGGACATTTCTTTGCGGCTGTTTGGCATATGCTCACCAAGCAACCGTAAACAGAGTCTAGCATGTTTCCATCGAGAGATGTTCTTGTTCGCTCCAATCCTTTGGGGTCGTTATGAAACGCATCCTCCAATCCATCCAATCGAAAGTCTGAATCTCTTCGTTCGGAGGTCACTCGATGCATACCGTACTCTGCCGCTTCGCGTTGTCCGGCACCCCCGTCTCCTGCGAGCCCTATGGAAACGGGCATATCAACGGCACGCAGCTCGTCGTTTGCGACAACGGCGCGAAGTATATCCTCCAGCGGATCAATACGAGTGTCTTTCGCGAGCCCATTCCCTTGATGCGTAACATCGAATTGGTCACGGCGCACCTGCGGCGGACGGTTTCGGATCCGCGGGGCGTGCTGAACCTCGTTCCCACGCACGATGGAATGCATTATGCCGTCGAAAACGGAGCCTACTGGCGCGTGTACGATCTGGTTTACGACAGTGTTTGCTATCAAGCGGCAACCGAAGCGCTGTTTTACGAAACCGCCGTCGCGTTCGGTCGATTCCAAAATCAGCTAAACGATTTCCCCGCTGAACTGCTCGCCGAAACCATTCCGCATTTTCACGACACCCCCGCGCGCTATGCCGCGTTGGTTCATGCGGTGGAGGAGAATGCCTCCGGCCGGAGAGCGTCGGTCGAGCCGGAAATCGAATTTGCGCTCGGCAAGGAAGCCTTTACCCATACGCTGACCGATCTGCAGGCAAGCGGCGATCTCCCGCTTCGGGTGACGCACAACGACACAAAGATCAACAACGTGCTGTTCGATGCAACAACCCATAAGGCGCTCTGCATCGTCGACCTCGACACGGTGATGCCCGGGCTCTCGGTCAACGACTTTGGGGACGCGATTCGCTTTGGCGCGTCTACGGCGGCAGAGGACGAACGGGATTTGAGCCGCGTGCACTTTGATCTCGATTTGTTCGAAACGTATGTGCGCGGGTATCTATCTACCTGCGGCAAGAGCCTGACGCAAGCGGAACTCGACATGCTGCCCGTCGGTGCGAAGATGATGACGCTCGAATGCGGCATGCGGTTTCTAGCGGATCATATCGCCGGCGACGTCTATTTTCACATTTCGCGAGAAAACCAAAACCTCGACCGCGCGCGCACGCAGTTTCAGCTCGTCCGCGAGATGGACACGCGCTGGATCGATATGCGCCGCATCGTGAAGGAAACCGTTTCACACCTATAACAAGAGTAATATTACCGAATTGTATACGCATCATATTTTAGCGAAAAACCGCGAAACTCCACAGAATATTGTGGAGTTTCGCGGTTTATTTGACGCAAAGTTCAC
>CAYVAO010000124.1:5730-6193 GCA_964448895.1 uncultured Christensenella sp. | reverse complement strand
GCGACCTGGCGCAAGAAGCAGCGCGATACCCTCGACATGGGCAACTTTGCGCCGTCCTCGCGCCGGTATCCGTTTATCCACTTTAAACCCGACCGCGAGGTGGGTAACGATGTGCTCGCCGTCAACGGGCTGACGAAGAACATCGGCGGCAGAAACGTGCTCAACAACGTGAGCTTCGTGATTTGCGGCGGCGATAAGGTTGCGTTTGTGGGCGAGGACGAGCTCGCGCGCACCACGCTGTTTCAGATTTTGATGGGTGAAATGGAGCCCGAGGCGGGCAGCTTTAAATGGGGCGTGACGACCACGCAGGCATACTTGCCGAGCGACAACAGCGCCTATTTCGACGGAGTGACCTATTCGCTGGTCGATTGGCTACGCCAGTTTTCCAAGGATCAGTATGAGACGACCATCCGCGGCTGGCTGGGACGGCTGCTTTTCTCCGGCGAGGAGGCGCTCAAGGAAG
>CAYVAO010000124.1:0-5720 GCA_964448895.1 uncultured Christensenella sp. | reverse complement strand
CGATGCTGCTCACCGGCGCGACCGTGCGGAGTCTCGACGAGCCGACGAACCACCTCGACCTTGAGGCAATCACCGCGCTCAACGAAGGCATGACGGAGTTCACGGGTGTGATGCTCTTTACCTCGCACGATCATCAGGTAACGCAGACGGTCGCAAACCGCATCATGGAGATTCTCCCCGGCGGCGTGATCGACAAGCGCGAGGCTTATGACGAATACATTGAGAACGAAGACGTTAAGCGTATGCGGGAGCTTTGGAGCTAAGCCCGGTTCAGCAAACCGCCCGCGCGGAAGTTACCGCTTGATGATCGTGATCACGATGAATTCCAGCACCGTGACGATTGTTTGCAGCGAGAGCGACATGGAGACATCCGCGCGCTCCTGCTCGTTTGTGGTGTACATGGTCATGATGTACGGCGCGGGCGTGATGAATAGGATGATGATCGCCCAGCGCATCGCGTCCGAAAGCGGAATGAACGCGCCGATGAAGAAAAGCGCTGCAACACAAAGCGCGGCGCAGACCAGCGAGCGGATCAGAACGGAGATGGCGGCGGTCGCAAAGTTTTTCCTGGAGAACTCGATGCCGTAACCTACGACGATTAAGATCACGCAGGAAAGCGGAGCCGCGATAAAGTCGCAAAGGGTTTTGACGAGATCTGTCACGCCGGAGGGCGCAAGCGCACGAGAGACGCCGAGTATGGCGAGGATCGAGCCGGTGAGCATCGCCCACGGAATCGGATTTCGCACCAGCGACTTGAGCGATTCCTTGGAGGAACAGCCCATGTGCGCGCTGAGCGCCGCGGTGAAGCCCGAAAAGACGAACAGAACGTGGCCGAAGTCCATCAGCGCCAGATAGCGAAGGTTTTCGACCCCGTAGAGCAGCGCGTAGAGCGCGTAGCCGAGCATGCCGACCTCCCAGCCCGCGGTCATAAACTTGAGCATAGGGCTGCGCTTTTCGAGCGGCTTGCCGATTAAAAATCCCAACCCTAGCCCGACAAAGCCGAGGGTAAACATCGTAACAGCGAACAGCAGAACGCTAGGCGCATATTCCGCGGTGAAGAAGAGGCCGAACAGCATCGCGGGCAGCGCGAATTTCATCACAAAGGTTTTCATGCCCTCGATCGCTTCGGGCGAAAGAATATCCCGCTTGCGCGCAAAGAAGCCGATGCCGAGCGAGACGACGAGCGGAAGCACGATCTTTAGGATGGACACAATGTTTTGCATATCGGTTCTCCTTATAAACGAAACGATCAAAAAGAGAATGCCCGCGTAAAAGCGGGCTTTTTGTTACCTGTTTTTTACTCGACAGCGATATCCGCCACGCGTGCAATGTGCTCCGGCGTGGTGCCGCAGCAACCGCCAAGACCCCAGACGCCGCCCTGCGCGAGTTTTTTCATCTCGCCCGCGAACGATTCCGGGCCGACGAGATAGACCGTCTGCCCGTCCTGATATTCCGGCAGGCCCGCGTTGGGCTGCATGATCAGCGGTTTGGTCGCGCAGGCGACAAAGCGCGGCAAGAGCGCAACCAGCTGCTCGGGCCCAACGCCGCAGTTGCAGCCGAGCGCATCCACGCCCGCTTCTTCCAGCGCGGCTACAACCGTTTCGATCGTTTCGCCGGTCATGAGCCGCCCCGCCGCGCTGTAGGTCAGCGTGCAGAGCACGGGCAGACCCGCGCCGAATTCCTTTGCGGCCTTGATGCAGACAAGCGCTTCGTCCAGCGCGCTCATGGTCTCGATCAGGATGCAATCCGCTCCGGCGGCAACGCCCGCCTCGATCTCCTCGCGGAAATACGCCGTGGCTTCCTCTTCGGTGAGATCGCCCAGCGGCTCTAAAAACTCGCCCAGCGGGCCGACGTCGAGCGCGGCATACGCGGTCTTACCGGAGGCGGCGATGGCTTCTTTGACGATGCGAACGCCTGCCGCCGCGAGTTCGGCGGGTTTGTAAGCGCCGCGCTTTTGGCGGGGCGCGGTGCTGCCGAAGGTGTTGGAGGTGATCACGTTTGCGCCCGCGCTCAAATACGCAGCATGAACCGCGCGCACTGCGTCCGGATTGGTGATGTTCCAAACATCCGGCGAAGCGCCGGCGGGCAGGCCCGCTGCTTGCAGCATGGTGCCCATGCCGCCGTCAAACACGAGATGCTTTTGCGAAAACGAATCAAAAAATGACATATGTTCTGAACTCCTTGTCTGGTCGATTCTATCATGTATGCGGGCGTTTTTGCAACGAAACACGCAATTTACGAATAAAAAGCGGCGGGCAACACTGCTCCGCCGCATGAATGCTCAGCTTTGTTCAGCCTAGCGTGGTATTGACCACTTTCGGCGGGCCTTCCAAAAGCTCCGGATTGGTCAAATACTGCTTAAAGCGGCGGAACACGGCGGCGAAATAACTGCCGGAGCAGATGCGTTCGTCCATGACGACGCCCATAGGCAGAGAGCGCTCAAACACGATCTCCTCACCCTTGCGCACGGGGATTTCGCGCATGTTGCCCAGCGTGATGAGGATGCTCGTCGTGCCAAACTCGTACACGTGATGATAGATGTGGTTGGTGCGAATGCTCGCAAGGTTGCTGATGGTCAAACTCGTATGAAACGGGCTCGCCTTGATGAGGCTCTTCGGGAGCAGTCCGTAGCGATCCAGCAGCTTAAACAAACCGACGCCGAAGTTGACCAAACCGGGAATCTTCAGCAGGGTGCGCACGATGTCGTCGGTCGCGTTTGTGTCGCCTTCCGCGCGGTTATCGTTGATGTAGCGGTCCATGGTTTCGTGCACGGCGAAGATATCGTCTTCCATATTGAAATACATCTTGCTCATCGTACCGTCCAGATCGCCCGGCTTTAACACGACCATCGCGATGGAAAACTCGTTGCGCTGATAGATGCGCTTGTTGGCGATAAAACGGTTGAGCAGTGGATATTCGGCGGCGGTGCGCAGATAAGCCGCGAGCACGACGCCAAGATGCGAAAACCGATAGCCCTGCTTGCGTTTCTCGTTGAGATACGTCTGCATCGGCGAAATCGGGATATCGACCTCGATCATATTCATAGCGTCGTAGCGATATTTGAGGATATACGGCATGACCGTATAGATTGGGTTCGCGTCTTTTACGCGTATTCCGTCTTTGCGCATGTCATTCTCCGCCTGTTATTCACAAACTTTATCAACAAGAATATCATAGGTGTCGTCTTGTCGCAAGTGTAAACGACAGTGCTTGCGTGATCCTGCGGAGCGCGGGTACACCCATAAGAAGAAAAGAGAGACCCCTTGTCTCGACAAGAGTGTATCCAAAGCGTGAACTCGGGGCGAATTTTAGGACGGACGCGAATCAAACGCAAACGATTGTGTTATACTGTTACAAAAGAAATGGAGGATATCATAGATGAAAAAGCAGATAAAAACAATCTTGAGCGCGGCGCTGATCCTTGTGCTGAGCATGAGCCTGATCGGTTGCGCGGCGAACAAATTGCCGGAAGGTTTTACCGAAGAAGACGTTGGCACCGCCGCGGAAGAGATCGTTGGCCTTGCGACAATGGGCGACTATGATTCCATTATTCTCTCCCTGCGCGACGACCTCAAGAGCGGCGTCACGGCGGATCAGCTCAGAGAGGGCTGGGCTTCGATCTATGAAAAAGCCGGCGCATTTGACAGCATCACCAAGACCGTGTTCTCCGGAACCAAAGACGAGACGACCGGCGAAGAATACGCTGTGGTGCAGGTGATGGCAAAGCACGAGAACGCAAACCTGACCTATACGCTCTCGTTTGACAAAGACCTCATGCTGGTTGGACTCTACCTGAAATAACGCGAAAACATGAGCAACGATCCTGCAAAAGAGGCGCTGCTCCTCTATTTTTCTCAAAACGGACTGTTGCTTTGCAACGAGAATGCGGAACTGCCGTATCTTGACCTCGTCGGCGGAAGCTGGAACGCGATCGTTTCCTTGATGGAAAGCGGGGATGTGTTTTACAGCCGCTTTTACAAGAACCGCGTGACGTATCTTTCGCGCGAGCTGTATTTCGCGCTGAAACCATTCCGCCAAAGAGCGGAGCGGTTAAGCGCGCAGAGCCAGCGGCTGCTTGCATTTTTGCAAGCTGCGGGCGAAGCAAGCGCGGAGCAGATGCAAAACGAGTGCATGCTGGAGAAAAAAGCGCAGACCGAGGCGCTGAATGCGCTCGTGAGCGAGCTGTTTGTTACCGTGCTTCGGCGAGATGTGACCATTCACGAAAGCTGGTGCACGTTTGCTTACGGCACGGCGGAGCGCTGGGAAGAAAAACAGGCAAAAACAATGATTCAATCAAGCGAAGGCGAGGCGGAGCAGATTTTGCTTCGCCAGCTTTCGCAAAAGCAGGTCAACACGCTGCTGCGAACGCGCGGCAGATAACACACGAATGAGACGCCTCGAAGTGCGTATGATTCAACCATAAGGAGACGACGCATCATGCTGACGCAGGAAACCATCGACGCTTACTGTACGCTGCTGCACCGGGAGCTGATTCCGGCGACGGGCTGCACGGAACCCATCGCGATTGCTTACGCCGCGGCTCTGATGCGAAGGACGCTAGGGAAACTGCCGGAGCGCATGCAGGTCTGCGTCAGCGGAAACATCATCAAAAACGCAAAGAGCGTGGTCGTTCCCGGCACTGGCGGTAAAAAAGGTATTGCGGCGGCAGCCGCGGCGGGCGCCGTCGCGGGGCAGAGCGATCGCCTGTTAGAGGTGATTGACGGGATCACGCCGGAGCAGCGAGAGGAGATCGAATCCTATCTCAAAACCGCGCAAATCACGGTTTCCTGCGTAGAAGATGGACTGACGCTGGATATCCGCATTACGGGTTATGCGGGAAGCGATTCCGCCTATGTTCGCATTGCGGGCGCGCACACCAATGTGGTTCGCATCGAGCAAAACGGTGAAGTTCTGCTGGATGAGTCGGTTGTGCAGCCGGGACACGAGGACGACGCGCCGAGTGTGCTCAACACGGCGGATATCGTCGCTTTTGCGGATTCGGTCGATCTGGATCTTGTTCGTGCGCCGCTGATGCGACAGCTCTCGCTGAATTTGGCGATTGCGGAATACGGTTTAACACAGGGATGCGGCGCGAACATCGGCAGAGTGCTGCTCTGCGAAGGTGAGGGCGATCTTGTCGCCCGCGCGCGCGCCTATGCCGCCGCCGGATCGGATGCGCGCATGAGTGGAGCGGAGCTCCCGGTCGTCATCGTCTCCGGTAGCGGAAATCAGGGGATTACGGCGAGCGTACCTGTCGCCATCTGGGCGCGGGAGCGCGGGTTTTCCGAAGAGGCGCTGTTGCGCGCGCTGATCGTTTCCGATCTGGTTACGATTCACCAAAAGACGGGCATCGGCAGGCTCTCCGCTTTCTGCGGCGCGGTCTGCGCGGGCTGCGGCGCGGGCGCTGGCATTGCGTATCTCGAAGGCGGCGGTTACGACGGAGTAGCGCACGCGGTGGTCAACGCGCTCGCCATCATCAGCGGCATGGTTTGCGACGGGGCAAAGGCCAGCTGCGCCGCGAAGATAGCGGTCGCGGTGGACGCGGGGATTCTCGGCTATCGCATGTATACGCAAAAGCAGGAGTTCCTCAGCGGCGATGGCATCGTGGTCAAGGGCGTGGACAACACCATCCGTAACATCGGTCGCCTCGCCAAGGACGGCATGCGTGAAACCGAAACCGAAATTCTCTCGATGATGCTGGAGACGGAGACGAGATAACG
>CAYVAO010000123.1:0-6205 GCA_964448895.1 uncultured Christensenella sp. | reverse complement strand
CTTCCGCGCAGATAGCGAATCAGATTATTCGGCGTTCCGCTCGACCAGCTTCCGAGGCGAACATCCACAACGCCGCCGCCAAGTCCCCACCAAAAGCTTGCAATCGGGGACTCCTCGCGATCCATGGCGAGCAGCGCGCCGAGACTGCCGTTGAGATAGCTCTTCACGATTGCGGTATAGAATCGCTCCCAGTTCCAGTCCGGCGCAGCGAGATATCGCGTCGGATTTCCTTGCGGGTCGATGGCGATCAGTGCGGTGAAGATGCCGTAGGGCAGCTCCGCAACGGTAAGCGTTGAGTAATGCGGCGTGAGCACGGTGTCCGCGCCGAGGCTCGCCGCGTGGCGAACGCCAAGCTCGCAGGTCTCCATCTGCTTCGGGTCAACGTCTTTTGTGACCATCAGCACGCGCGCATCCGGGCGAACGGAGTGTACGCCGATGGCAAACGCGTTGATGTCCGAAGTGAAGCGCGCATAGTTCAGCTTCGGGGTAACGTAGGCAACCGTTCCTGTCTTTGTGTGTTGTCCCGCGGCAACACCGCAAAGGAACACCGCCTCATAATAGCGCCCAAAGTAGGTGTGCAGCCGGTAGTGGTGCTGCATGCGGGAATAGACCAGCGTCAGGCAATTTGGATTTTCCAGCGCAAAGCGCAGCACGGGGTTCATTAGCGACGGCGTCGTCACAAACAGCAATCCCGCGTCGCCCGCCTCCGCGGTGAGCAGGTCGTATGCGTCCTCGCGATCCTGCAAGTCCAGTACGCGGGAATCCACCTTTTCGCCCAACTCCGCCTGCATGGCAAGGCGACCCTGCTCGTGCGCGCCGAGCCAGCTGTTTTGCGCGCGCTCGCCGGAGTAGGCAAACACGATCTTGGGGTTTTTGTGCGCGGAGAGCAGCCGCGTAAAAAACGCCGGTTCCGCCGCTTCCGCGTCCTCTTCCAATACCACGCGCGGCGCGGGCGGGTGCTCCAGAATATCCAGCTGGGGTTTTAAGGTTAGAATGCGACTGGTGAGCTCGTCCGGCAGGATGTTCATCGGAAACCCGTACACATGCAGGTATTCCAAGAATGCGTCGCCCAGACAAAGCGTGCAGCTGCTGTTCAGATAAACGCTCTCAAAGCGTGTATAGAGCGCGTTGTAGTCCGGCGGAGCAAGGGTGGGGTCCAGTTCGGAGATAAGCCGTTGCTCGATGCGGTAGAGACGCTCGTATTTACGGGATTCGGAAAGCTCGATATCCGCGAAGACGCCTTTCTTACTGTAAGCGAGGAAGGTGTAGTAGCGCTCGATATCCGGGTCGTTTTCGTCCCATTGCGGAATCAGGCGGATAATCTCCGCCTCAAACGAGCTCGCTTCGAAATACTTGAGTACGCTGACGCGCTTGTTGCCTTCCGCAACATAGTACTTCCAAAGATACTCATACACGCGGATCGGGTCGCGGATGCCGCTCTGCAGGTGCGCTTCGCAAAGGCTGATCCATTTATACGCAAACTCCGTGTCCGGGCTGAGCAGCGGCATAAAGTTGTGCGCAAACGAGTTGGCGCGGCTTGCCTGATAGGTGCCGATGATTCGGTTGAGCGAAATGCGGCGCATCGGTTGATCGACGACGGCAAGCACGCCGTTTTCTTCGCGTCTTGCGTTGAGAACGGGCAATAGCCCGCTTTCACCGCGTGCGCGGCGCAAGGCGAATTCTTTTAACGCGCGTTTTCTTGCGCGGTCATATTCTTCATTTGCGTTGTTGGCCGGGCTCATCTGTTTTCCTCCGGTTGCAGCGAACGATCGCTGTTTTTATACGGGCGCGCTCGAACAATTTTGACGAACGCTGACGGTTGTTTACTCTTTATCCGGAAACTCCATTTCAAAAATATGATAGTTGTAGGCGTTGACGATGGTCGTATTGTTATATTGCAAAACGCGCTTGGAGCCGATCGAGTAGGTCAGATGCTGGTGTCCGTGCAGGTGATAGCGCGGTTGATATTTATCGATGAGTTTGACAAATGTCTCAAATCCCTCGTGAAAGCGATCATCCCCGTCGCCGAGTCCCGCCGCGGGCGCGTGCGTTACCAGCACGTCAAACCCCTTTTTCAGCGATAGCGCAAGCGTCGCCTTGAGCACGCGCAGGTTCATCTCCCGCTCGCTGTAATGATTTGGCGCCGGTCGTTCGCTTTTGCAGCCGCCAAAGCCGACGAAGCGAATGCCCTTGATGTAGACGGGCTTCTCTTCCAGATCGATACAGCCTTCGGGCGGATTGTCCTGATATCTTGCGTCGTGATTGCCGCGCACAAACAGGAGCGGCGCGGGGATCATGGTGACCAGAAACGAGAGGTATTCCGGCTTGAGATCGCCGCAGGATATGATCACGTCAACGCCGGCAAAGGCTTTTGCGTCAAAAAAATCCCAGATAAATTCGCTTTCGTGGTCAGATACGACCAGAGCTTTGAGCTTCATGCTTGTTATGATTTCCGTTTCTCAGAATAAGATGCAGCGTTTCATCGTTGGCAGGACGGGATATGCCTATCATAAACGCGATTCTTTACGCAATTGTGTGCGGTTTGAAAAGATAAAGTTGATTATTACGATACACGTTTATACGCGGATTGTAAAGCGCGCGGGGCGGCGGTGATCGCATGAAAAACCCGTCCGCGGGATTCCGCGAACGGGGAATCGGAAGACGCTTTTGTGATCATGTGCCGATGTTTGCGCGGCGCGTTATACGTGGTAAAGCTTCTTAAGCGCGTTCATGCCTTGCAAAATACAGAGGCGAACGTTTTGCGCGCTGCCTTCCGCATCGTGGGATTCCAGCGAACGAACGAGGGATTCGTGCAGCTTTGCGGACTTTGGAATATCCGGCGCAAGGGTGAGGTGCTGGCGAATGAGCCGCGAAATGGTCGCCTCAAAACTCTTATAGGTCATGGCGTAAACCGCGTTGCCGGAATATTGCGTCAGTAAATAGTGAAAGCGGATCATGGGTTCAACCGCATCCAGCGGGTGTGACGCGTTCTTGATACAATGCGCCAGCACGCGAAGGGATTCGATTTCGTCGGACGTAGCGTGCGCGCTCGCGAGGCGCGCGCATTCGCACTCGACTAAAACCCGCAAATCGACCAGATTGCAAAACAACGGATAATCGATTCGAAAGCTGTCGCAGCTCATCAGCGCGCTGAGCACTTGCAGCGTTCCGTTGCGCTTGTAGTCCGCAACGATGCTGCCCTGCCGCGGAATAATCCGGATAAAGCCCTGATTCGCCAGCTCAAGGATGCCGGTGTTGACCAGAGAGCGGCTGACCCCAAGCTCCTGCGCCAATTCCCGTTCCGGTGGCAATTGCTGACCGATTTGATATTCTCCGGAGAATATCTTTTGCTGCATCGCGTGAACAAACGATTTTTTCAGGCCTTCTTGTTTCATACGTTTTATAACCGGTTGGCTTCCTTCCTGATTGTTTGGATGCGGCAAGGCATCAACGCAACAAGTGCGAAGAATCCCTGCAGCGCAAGGTATCTATACAGGCAAGCGCAGCGCGCGCTTGTGGGGAAGCAAACGAAAGACTCAGCGCATCAGCGCGATGGTGAGGCAGATGCAAACCTGCCCAATGTAGTAGAGCGAGAGATTGAGTGCGCGAAACCCGCGATAGGTACGCCGGCCGAATTGGCCCAGCACCAACAGCACGTCGCTCGCCGCAAAGAGTAGCCCGCCCAGCGCGAAAAGCGCGCTGCCGGTGTTTTGCGGCTGTAATAAAAACAGCGTGAGTGAAACACTCGCCATGAGGAAAACGACGCAAAGGTAGACGATGCCAAACGTTTTGATCCTGCCCTCAACCTCTATGCGGGAGAGCACGAACCGGATGAGAAAGAACGAGAGGATCGCAGCCGCGGGCAGCGCTTACAGCAGCGCGACCGGTGCGCGGGTAACCAGCGCGACGAGATAGGCCACATGTCCCAATAAGAAAGCTGCGATACCGAGCATAAACACACGTTTTGCTTCGTCCGTGCGTAAAAAACGCAGATTGAGGCAAACATCGCCGATTGCACCGAGCATCAAGCCCAACAGAATGAGCTTTGCATAAGGAAACAGTGTGGCGAGGGAGAACGCAACGATGCCGCCGAGCACGAACAACAACGAAGCCAGCGCTTTGAGTAGAAGCGCCGCAAGCATGTTTTTTCGATGCTCGAAAACGATAAACACAGCTTCCGCAATGCATCCCGAGAGCAGCAGAACGAGGATGGTTGTCGTCATCTCGCGCGGCCTCCCTTCGGTAATGAAATTCGAAAACGATTGCATAAGCGCGTTAATCGTTTCATGTCCATGTAACAGATTATAACAGTGTAACGTCAATCGAGCAATAGAAAGAGAAGTTTTCCATAAAAACATATGCGGTGTGTCGCGATTTTTGAATGAAATGGGAATTCATTCTCAGTTGCACTTCAAATGAAGGCAGTCAATCAATTGCATAGTACGCGACTAAATACGTATAAAAATCGAATCAAACAAGAGGCAAAAAAGCGATTGGACAAACGATTGGACACAAGAATGGAACCACAGTTTGAACATATGACTTTTTCCATCCGCTGTAAAGAGTTTTTTTGCGCATTTTTCAGAAAATATTTTTTCAGACGTAAGAAACGGTGAAAAAAGTGACGTTGCGCTTCAACATATACTCGAATATCGGCAAAAAACAACACCCTTCGGCATGAAACCAAAGGGTGCATAGCGATCTTGTCTGTTGTCTCGTGGACGTTACAGCGTCGCCTTCCAGAGACCATGCAGGTTGCAGTAGGCGTAGGCTGCGACGACTTTTGCGCCGCCGAGGGAGAACACTGCTTCGGGTGCTCCGCCGATGGGCAGGCACTTGCGCTGTCCGCCGTCGTCGGTTTGCAGATAAACCCAGGCGATGTGGTGCTCCTCGAGCATCGGGTGGTCTACGCTGCCAACGTGAACGGTGCACTTGTCGCCATCTACCTTGATGACGGGTACATGCTTTTCGTGGCTCGCGTCAACGCTGCCGGGGATCAGCTCGGTCATGTGCTGGCCGCAGCAGGTCATCGGCGCGCCGGAAGAGTGAATCATACCAACCAGATTGCCGCAGATTTCGCAGCGGAAGAAACGGGTTTCACAAGTCATGATGAAGTTCCTCCTTGATTTTTAATCGATTTATTTCATGAGTGCTTTTGCTCGCGGATTTACCGCGATTATGGAATCCGAATGAGAAAATTGTTGTGCCGGCGCTTCCCGGCTACGAAAAAGATTCTAACAAGATGGATTCTATCATGTATGATACACCGAATCCGTAACAATGTCACTATCTAATAATAATTCCTGTTAGCGACATATATACGTCTTACTATTATTATACGGAGTTAACAGAAGAAATGCCAGAGAGAAACGGGATAAAAATGTGAAATAAAACCGAAAGATGTATGTTTGGATCAAGGAAAGATAAAGAAACGCAGGGATTGGGATCACAAATGAAAAATAAACCGAAATGATGAACCGAAGAAGCCAGTTCACCAAAACTTATTGAACACTTCTCGAAAAAACAAGGTATAATCAGAAATGAGAGCATTCAGGAGGAACCATATGGGACTCGATACCTATTTACCAATCTGGAAACAACTCACGAAGGAAGACCAGCAGGCGCTGGAATCCGCCGCAACATTTCGCAGCGTGCCGAAAGGTACGATTGTTCACAACGGCTCGGCGGACTGCATCGGCGTACTCGTGATTAAGAGCGGACAACTTCGCTCCTATATCGTCTCCGACGAAGGAAAAGAAGTTACGCTCTATCGTCTGTTGGAGCGGGATATCTGCCTGTTTTCCGCGGCGTGCATGATGTCCAGCATTCGCTTTGAGGTCACGATTGAGACCGAGAAGGATTCGGACATCTGGCTGATTCAGACCGATACCTATCGGGAAGTGATGGAGCGCAGCGCGCCGCTGGCGAACTATACCTGCCAGGTGCTCGCCTCTCGTTTTACCGAGGTGATGTGGCTGATGGATCAGATTCTGTTCAAGCGTTTTGACACCCGGCTTGCGACCTTCCTGCTGGAAGAGAGCGCGATTGAGGATTGCGACACGCTCGACATTACGCACGAGAAGATTGCGAATCATATGGGTACCGCGCGCGAGGTCGTCACAAGAATGCTCAAGTATTTTCAGGAAGAGGGCATGGTCTCGCTCACGCGCGGTGGGGTGACCATTGTGGATCGCGCCAAGCTGGA
>CAYVAO010000122.1:0-6221 GCA_964448895.1 uncultured Christensenella sp. | reverse complement strand
TTTGTCCGTTTGAATAGCCGGAACGGCTGTTCGCAGCGCGCGGACGTTCATATTCACCGTACTGCCCGTTCGACGAGCCGGAGCGACTGTTCGTAGCGCGCGGACGTTCATATTCACGATATTGTCCGCTTGATGAGCTGGAGCGGTTGCCGGAAGAGCTTGTGCGCTCATATCCGTTGTATGCACCGCGTCCGCTTTGTGTGCCGCTGCCATCATAACCACGCCCGGAGGAGGAACCGCTCCGCCCCGCACCGGAAGATGCACCGCCTGAGCCGGACCCGCTTCTGGGTTGGCCCGTGCTGCGCCGCTCGCCGCCCGGGTAGTCTTGGTATCGATCGTTGTCCATCTTGGTATCCTCCTCTTGGGAAAGGGCGCACTTCGCCCTTTGAGAAATGTAAATCTAAATAATTATAGCACCCAAGTGGTGGTATTTTGTTGTTATATTGTAAACAGTTCACCCTTTTGACACAAAATATGGTGATATTTACGATTTGAAAAACCACTTTCGATTGAAATCATATTCAAAAAACAACCGGTTTGATTTGCGAAAATGGTGTAAAAAAGGACGCCGCGGGCAACGGCATCCTTTGATTACTGCCCTGTTCGGGCGCAATATTTTATTCTTTACCCCCGCCAAAAACACCGGAGAAGAAGTTCCCGACCGCGGAGAAGAAACCTTTCACGTCGTTAAACACCTTACTCGTCACTTCGCCGACCTGATTGGCCGTCTGTGCAGCTTTTGCGATACCCACCAACTGCTCCTGCAACGGCTCCGCAGCCAAGCCCTCCAGCTTGCGAACAAGCGAACGCACCTGCTCCAACTGCGCCTTGGTCAGAGAACCATTGTACATGTCGGCAAGGTTTTTGATTTCGGCGCGCACTTCGTCGTCCGTCATGCCCTGCGTTTTATCGAGCATGCTCTTGAGCTCGTTGATCATCTGCGTCGCGTCGTCGCTGCCGATATATTCCGCAAGCTCGCCTGTAACGACAAGTTCTTCCGCGCCGGCGGCCTTTGCAAGGCTCGAAAGCGAGTTGCCTGTGATGTCTTCATACGCTTTATAAGCGCCCGTCAGCGCACCCGTGCCGGAGACGGGAAACGGAGCGCTCACGATCACCTGCGCGTCGGCAATACCCGCCGTCGTGAGGGCGTTGATATACATATCCTCCGTGCAGTAGTTGATGTTGTGGATCTCAACGGTCATGCCGGAGCCTGCCGGAAGTGTTTTGATATAGATGCAGGAAAGCGCAACGCTGCCGATCTTGCCGTCGGGTACGAGGCCTTCCAGATAGCTGCGTTCTTCATCGTTGGTAACACTCAGTTCGGTGACTGTACCTTCCTCGATGCCGAAGTCGGCGTAAACCGCGGCGCGCTGCCGATCCGTTAAGTCCGCGCCCATCGTGACGCGCTCTTCTCCGTCTTCATCTGCAAGCGCAACCGGGGTAAAAAGTGTAAAGCCAACGGCGAGCGCAAGCACAGCCGATATGATTTTTTTCATAGGACATCCCTCCTTCACGTAACGCGGAAAGTATAGCACACGCTCTTCCCCGCGTCGATGCAATTCGGGCAATCTTTTCCTAATTGTCATGTTTTGTTTTTATTTTTCACAAAGCAACAATTGTTCGCTTTTATCGTACCGTTTGACTCTGTTTGGCACAGGAAAAGTTGATTTTTGTTCTCACAGGTATGTTGTGGCAGGTTTCGCAAAAGCATCAATAAAAGTCCGTTTCAAAAAGAAAAGCCTGATTTAATTTTCAGGCTGTTACGCTCAAATATAGATATGCTTCTTTTACTTCTTATTCTCTTTACTTGGATAAATTTCTTTGACGTGATTCTTTTTCAGCATTTGCGGCAAGTATTCAAGATTGATCGCTTTCGTATCAATGAAAAACACTTTCTTTTTTGTCTTGATTTTTAAGAAGTTATTTCCAACTCTGTAGTTCACGATGTCTTCGTAGCGTATTCGATATTTTCTTCCGAAAGAAGATACAAAATCGAAATAGTCTTCCTTTTTATCAATTGAGATTCTCCAGAGATATGATTCAAGAATCAAGTATAACCCTAATAAAACAAGCATCCCGAAAATAAAATACACCCATGGTTCGGCGCTACCGTTCGGAAAAATCGTCATCAATATGATGAAACAGGAAAAGAACACTGCGCAGGTTATTCCGACCCAGCGATAAAAGCGCGGATAATGAACAACAATATGTTCTTTTCCGAGGTTTTGGATAAATTCATCTTCATTTTCCTTTATAACTTGCCTGAGAAGAAAACTCAGCGTAAGCGCAATGAGAGCATATGTGATCATTATCGTGAGTACTCGACTCATCGTTGATTCCCCGATTTTCTTTGCATAATTTAAATATTGCATTATATAAAACCAAGAAACGGGCTATCTTCAAATAACCCGTTTAAGCCGCACATTTCATACCGAAATTAACTTTACGTGCTTTATTCCGGTTTTACAACAGGCCTTCTCATATACAGATTTGGATCGACGGGCACGAACCCGAATTTCGCATATAGCCCGTGCGCGTCGCGCGTGGCGAGCGTTCCGATCAGTCCTTGCAGCAACTCATGCGAGAGGATAAACGGAACCAGCTCTTTGCCGAGTCCCCGACCGCGATGCCGCTCGTCGATGATCACATCCGCAAGCAGAAACGTCGTCGCATAGTCGGTTAAGCAGCGCGCAAAGCCGATCTGCGTGCCCGCATGATACACTCCAAAACAGAGCGAGTTTTCAATGGCTCGCGCGATGGTCTCCCGCGTCCGCTCCTTTGCCCAATAGGTATTGTGGAGCATCTCGTATATGCGCTCGATCTGGAGCAGCTTTTTATCATCGCTGATCAAATACAAGTCAAACTGTCGTTCCATATGCTCCCGGTTCCCTATTTAAATAGTACGATCTCTTCGCTCCATCCAATCAGTTGCAAAGCTGTGCCACCTGATCGATAATCCGCGCGGTTCGCTCCGCATCCAAGTCGTCCTTAAGGCTGTGATTCACGCCCTCGATTAAAAAGTAGGGAATGTTCCGCTCTTCGCAAAATGCGCCAAGCGCTTTTCCCGTCAAGAACCGATCCTGCGTGCCGAGTACCATCGAGATCACGCGCGATTCCGGCCCGACCAGGGAGAGCGTCTTGTTCAGAGGTGTAAGATACAGGTGCCGCGGGTTCAGCGCATAGTCCCGCTCATAGTGCGCGGCCAAAATGGTGCCGAGGCTCTTGGAGAGAAACACAACGTCCTCATAGTCCGCAAACGTCACGCCGCCAAGCTGCCGCTTGACTGCGCGCTGTGCGACCGCGACCGCTTCTTCCAACGATTCAATTTCCCGAAACGGAATATGGGAAAAGTCGAGTTTCATCACATCGTATCCGCGCGCGGAATAATCACTCGCCAGGCGTTCAAAGAGCGCCTCTTTGCAGGTAAACCCCGTACCGGGAAAGCAGACGGCAATCCCCGTTTTCATGTTTCGCTCCCCTTCTTTTTGCCCCTGTTGTTCAATTCCCTTTCCTGAAACTTACGTACAACTTTATAAACTTAACTTTCTTCGAGTGTATCATGCAAAAAGCACGCGCGCAATAGCGCGTCTTTCCAACATCGCATCTCATCTGTAAATAAGTTGTAACAATGCTAAAATACTGCAACAGACCCGCCGTTTCCACCGCTGTTTTTCTCGCCGTGATTCGTGTGCTCTCTTTCGCTATTTTTTCGTCTGATTTTAGCAGACAAAATATAGAAAATACATTGACATTTTGAGTGCGATTTGGTTTAATTCCGTTTAGTGACTGTAAACTTAAAGTTTAGAGGTGGTAGACTGATATGGAGATCGGCGTCAAGATCAAGCAGCTTCGTCTGCAGCGCGGTTTGACGCAGGAGGAGCTCGCCGCCCGTACGGAGCTGACCAAAGGATTCATCTCCCAGCTTGAGCGCGACTTAACCTCCCCCTCGATCGCTACCCTTATGGACATCCTCGCCGCACTCGGCACCGATGTTGCGGGCTTTTTCCGCGAGTCACAGGAGGAGCAGGTTGTGTACAGCGCGGAAGAAATGTTTGTCAAGGAAGAGGCGGACGGCTCTACCATTCAATGGCTCGTCACCAACGCGCAGAAGAACGCGCTGGAACCAATCCTTGTCACAATTCCAGCAGGGCTCAGCCTCGCGGAAGACGATCCCCACGAGGGCGAAGAGTTCGGCTACGTGCTCAGCGGCAGTGTAACGCTTGTGCTTGGCACGAAGCGATATCGCGTAAAAAAAGGCGGCAGTTTCTACTTTCGCCCGACGCGCGTGCATTATTTGATCAACAGTGGAAAAGCCGAAGCGCGTGTGCTCTGGGTGAGCACTCCGCCGAGTTTTTAAAGAAAACACTCCATCGGCGCATGCTGTTTTGTGTGCCGAATCGCATTTTTGAAGGAGAACCGGTAATGAAGGACAAGCATCTGATCGAGCTCATCGACGTATCGAAGGCATACGGCGGCGCCGTCGCGCTTTCGCATGTCGATCTCTATATTAAGGACGGTGAATTCCTCACCCTCCTCGGCCCGTCCGGCTGCGGTAAAACGACCATGCTCCGCCTGATCGCGGGGTTCATCATGCCGGACGAAGGTAGAATCGAGATGGACGGCGTAGACATCGCTAACACGCCGCCGTACCTTCGCAAGGTCAACACGGTGTTTCAAAAGTATGCGTTGTTTCCGCATCTGAATGTTGCGGATAACATCGCGTTCGGACTCAAGCTGCGCAACGTCGACAAAGCGGTCATCAAAGAAAAAGTAGAAGCTATGCTGGAGCTCGTCAACCTCAAAGGCTACGGGTCACGCTATATCGAGCAGCTCTCCGGTGGTCAGCAGCAGCGCGTCGCCATCGCCCGCGCGCTGGTCAACGAGCCGCAGGTGCTTTTACTCGACGAGCCGCTTGGCGCGCTCGACCTTAAGCTCCGCAAGGAGATGCTGGTAGAGCTGAAAAACATGCAGCAGCGCCTCGGAATTACCTTTATTTATGTCACCCATGATCAGGAAGAAGCGCTGACCATGAGCGACACCATCGTCGTGCTCAAAGATGGCGTAATCCAGCAGATCGGAACGCCTACGGATATCTATAACGAGCCAAAGAATCCGTTTGTCGCGGACTTTATCGGGGAGAGCAACATCATTCCCGGCATCATGCTGCAGGATTTAAAGGTGCGCATGAACGGCGTGGTCTACGATTGCGTCGATAAAGGCTTCGGCAAGAATACCGAGGTGGACGTGGTCGTGCGTCCCGAAGACATCGATATCGTGCCCGCAGAAGGCCCACGCGTGGTCGGCAAGCCCGTCTCCGTCGTGTACATGGGTGGGCATTCGCAGGTCGACGTGGACTGCGGTGGATACGAGTGGGTCATTCAGACCACGGACTATGTCGAGCGCGGGCAAGTGGTCGGTATCTCAATTCCGCCGGACGCGATCCATATTATGAAGAAAACACAGCAGACCAACCTTTTTGACGCTGTTGCATATCCCGACGATGGCGAAGTGGAGATTCTTGATCACCGGTTCGCCTGCAATGGACTGGAATCGTTTGAAACCAAGGACGACGTGCTTGTGGCGATTGCGCCGGCGGATGTTCAGCTCATTCCTCCGCAGGAAAGCGAGCTGACCGGCGTGGTGCGCGCCTGTATGTTCCTCGGCACGCATTACGAAGTGACCATCGGCTGCGGCGAAGAGGATTGGATCGCCTATTCCGCGGAGTATATGGAATCCGGTGAAGAGATCGGCATCCATGTAGCCGCAGACAAGATCGCGGTGAGCGCAAATGAAACAAACTAACGCGCAAAAGCAAAAAACCGCAAAGGGCATGCGCATGCGCAGAAGTGTGTTTGCCTATCCATACGTCGTCTGGATGGCGTTGTTTATCGTTGCCCCGATGCTACTCATCCTATATTATGCGTTTACAAGCGACGGCGGGTTCACGCTGGAAAACATCGTGCAAGCCGCGAGTTTGGATAACCTTCGGGTGCTGGCGGACTCGGTACGTTTTGCGGTCTATACCACGCTGTTGTGTCTGCTGTTCGGCTTCCCGGTCGCCTATCTGCTGTCGCAGATGAAGAAGACGACCGCCGCCCTGCTATCCGTGTTCTTCATTGTGCCGATGTGGATGAACTTCCTGCTACGCACGTACGCATGGAAAGTCCTTCTCAGCGCGTTTACAAAGATTCTCTATACGGAGAGCGCGGTACTCCTGGGCA
>CAYVAO010000121.1:0-6227 GCA_964448895.1 uncultured Christensenella sp. | reverse complement strand
CTTTGGAGCAAACTACACCTGGGTCATGATCTGCGCGTTCATGGTCTTCTTCTTCCAGTGCGGCTTTGCAATGGTTGAAACAGGCTTCTGCCGTGGTAAGAACGCGGCGCACACCATGACGATGAACTTCATGGTATTCCTCGTCGGCGCAATCGGTTATTTCCTCGTCGGCTTCGCGCTCCAGATGGGCGGCAGCGGCGGCGCGGCAGGACTCGGCGCGGGCGGCGCGGCACTCGATTCCATGATCAAGATTCCCGGCCTTGGCGGCATCATGGGCTTCAAGGGCTTTATGCTCAACGGCACCTATGACGCGGGCATCTACGCACTCTTCTTCTTCCAGATGGTGTTTATGGACACCACGGTCACGATTCCCACCGGAGCCATGGCGGAGCGCGTGAAATATTCCGCGGTCGTCATCACCTCCTTCTTTATCTCCATGGTGCTCTATCCGCTGTTTGCAAACTGGGTCTGGGGCGGCGGCTGGCTGGCAACCCTCGGCGCAAACTTCGGTCTTGGTCACGGCGTTGTGGACTTCGCCGGCAGCGGCGTGGTTCACTCCATGGGCGGTATGCTTGCGCTGGCTGGCGCAATCGTCATCGGCCCGCGCATCGGCAAGTTTAAGAAAGACGGCACGGCGCGCGCCGTCCCCGGCCATAATATCCCGATGGCGATCATCGGTACCATCATTCTCTTCTTCTGCTGGTTCTCGTTCAACGCCGGCAGCACGCTGAACTCCACCGACTTCCGTCTCTCCGTCGTCGCGACCAATACGATGATCGCGGGTGCAATCGGCGGACTTGTGGCGATGTTCTACATGTGGGCCAAGTTCGGCAAACCCGATCCTTCGATGACCGCAAACGGCACGCTCGCGGGTTTGGTCGCCATCACGGCGCCCTGCGCGTTTGTCGACGGGCCTTCCTCCTTCATTATCGGCCTCATAGCCGGACTTCTCGTCTGCGTCTCCGTTTCGTTCTTTGAGAACAAGCTCAAGATCGACGATCCTGTCGGCGCAATCTCCGTCCACGGCGTCAACGGTTTCTGGGGCATCCTTTCCCTAGGTCTCTTTGCAGACGGCAAGTACGGCGATGGCTTTAACGGTGTTGCCGGCGGCGTACGCGGCCTGTTCTACGGCGACCCGACGCAGCTCTACGCACAGCTGATCTGCCTGGGAGTTCTGCTGGTCTACGGCTTCGGCGTTTCGTTCCTCTTCTTCAAACTGCTCGATAAAGTCTGGGGCATCCGCATTGCGCCCGAAGCGGAACTCGAAGGCCTCGATATCCCCGAGATGGGCGTGCTCGCCTATCCGGATCAGCAGCTTATTCAGAGCGAGCTGGATTACGACTCTGCCGACAACGCGGATATCAAGCAGCTCCGCAGATTCAACTATATTCCGTTCCATAAGCAGGTCGCTCCCAGCGCACCCACCGCATCCATCGATGCCGCGGTGCCGGTCGAGCTGGTCAGCAAGCCCGCCAAGGTGGTCGGTTCCGACGTGAAGATCACGAAGGTCGAGATCATCACCAAGCAGAGCCGCTTCGAGGCCCTCAAGGCCGCGATGAACGAGATCGGCGTCACCGGTATGACGGTTACCCAGGTGCTCGGCTGCGGCATGCAGAAGGGTAAGTCGGAATTCTACCGCGGCGTTGAAACCGAGATCAACCTGCTGCCCAAGGTGCAGGTCGAGATCGTGGTCACGAAGGTGCCTGTCCGTACGGTCATCGAGACCGCGAAGAGTGTGCTCTATACCGGGCATATCGGCGACGGCAAGATCTTCGTCTACGATGTGGAAAACGTCATCAAGGTGCGCACGGGCGAAGAAGGCTACGACGCGCTGCAGGACGTTGAGTAACACGCGATACATCGCAACACACAAGGGCCCGCGCAATCCGCGCGGGCTCTCTTTTTTTGTCTCTGCATTTACTATCGGCTCGCGATATCTATTTACAATATCGGTTTACGATATTATAATCCAATCAGGAGATGATAGCGATGCAGGATAAGATTTTAAGAAAACTCCATCTGGGCTTTATTCAGGTACACATCCTCTACCATGCGAAAAAAGCCGCTTTCTACGGCACATGGATGATCGATGAACTGGCAGAGCACGGCTATCGTGTCGGACCCGGAACACTGTACCCCATACTGCACGAGATGGCGACGCAAGGTTTGCTCAACATTCAGCAAGCGATCGTCAACGGCAAAGTGCGAAAATACTACTCCATCACGCAGTCTGGTGAGGTGGTCTTTGCGGACGCAAAGGAGAAAGCGCTGGCGCTTGTTCACGAGTTGGAGGAAGATTGATTCGCATCGTCTTCCCCGCAGTGTAAAAAAGATATTTATTATAAGAAGAGATTTATCAAACGAGGCACACTATGCAAGATCAACTCAACAAAAAGAAAAATCCAATCACCCCGGCGATGACATTCATTCTGCTCTTTAGCATCGTCAGTTTGCTTTCCGATATGACGCACGAAGGAGCCGCCAGTATCCGCGGCGCATACCTGAGTCTGCTCGGCGCTTCCGCCGCGACCATCGGCTTTGTCTCCGGCCTTGGCGAGCTCGCGGGCTATTCCCTGCGTCTGCTGTTCGGGCGCGTTGCGGACAAGACCAAGCGCTACTGGTTCATTACGATTCTTGGCTACACCATAGACGTGCTGGCGGTACCCGCGCTCGCGCTTGCGGGTGAACACGGCTGGATTTTCGCGAGTTCCTTGATCATCATCGAGCGCATCGGAAAAGCGATTAAAAAGCCCGCCAAGAGCACGCTGATGTCCTTTGCCGCCACGCAGGAAGGCGTAGGCAAGAGCTTTGCCATTTCCGAGATGGTGGATCAATTCGGCGCGTTCCTCGGCCCTGTCATGCTGTATTTAACCCTGCTGTTTAAGCAAGGCGGCAGCTTACAGCAGCGCTACGCTTTTGCGCTGGGGCTTTTGATCATTCCCGCCGCAGCGACGATTCTCATGCTGTTTTTTACCAAACGAAAGTTCCCCAATCCGGAGCATTTCGAGCCGGAATCCAAGCAGCTCGTCCCGTTCAAGTTGAATCGAAAATTCATCCTCTATCTCGCGGGCATCAGCCTCTTCGCGTTTGGTTTTATCGACTATTCGCTGATTTTGATGCACGTTTCGCGTACGCACGCGGCGCTCTCCGCTGGTCTTTCGGAGGCCTCCTCTTTCGTCAACAGCGGCACGCTTCCGCTTCTCTACGCGGGCGCGATGCTGGTCGACGCCGCGGCGGCGATGGTGTTCGGTTTGATGTACGACAAAAAAGGCATGCGAGCGCTGATCCTTTCCACCGCGCTCTCTGCCCCGTTTGCGATCCTCATCTTCGGCGGAACGAGCAACGCCGCTCTCCTCGTTGGCATCGCCATGTGGGGCATTGGAATGGGCGCGCAGGAGTCTATTTTAAAAGCTGCCGTCGCAGGCATCGTGCCAAAAGCGAGCAGAGGAACGGGGTACGGCATCTTTGAGTCCGTCTTTGGCGTGTTCTGGTTCCTCGGCAGCTGGCTGTTGGGGGTTTTATACGACGTGAGCATTCCGGTGATGATCGCGGTCTCCGTCGGCGCGCAACTGCTCGCGATACCGCTCTACTATCTCTCCTCCAAGTGCTCGGATGCGCCAGCGATCCGATGAAGTTAGCAGGGTAAGGTTGGATTCATGATTTCCAGCGTACCCCGCGTAAAAACGCTTCATAGACCAACCGGTAGACCAGCGGGTTCGGGTGGTATTCCGGATTGTTTCGAATGATTCCTTCGTCCTGCCGAAGACCGCCGAGAATCCCCGCCGCAACCGCCGGACTGCGGGATGCACCCGCCGTGCAGTGGATGATCAGCGTGTCGATTTCGCGCGCATAGCGCAGCACAAACGCGCAGATTGCGTCCGCCTGTTCCTCGGTCATCAGGTTCTGCCAAAAGGTGCGGTTGTCCGCGTCGTCAAAGCAGAGGCGCAGGACGCGAGGCGATGGATATCGCTCGATACAATCTCGCTTGTGATCCATAATCGAGATCAGTGCGGTGCGCTCCGGCGCACCGTTTTGAGCCATATAGAAAAGCTCCTGCGTGAGCCTTGAAACCTGAATTTGAAACAAGCGAAGACACCTTCCTATCACATGATTGACCTCAGTATAGCATGGCGATCTTTCGCAAACAAACGCCGGAAATGGGCTTCCGGCGTTTGTTTGAGTCGACACGTTTTTTGATGTCTAACTGTGCGGATAAATCGATATCCCGTTACGGAAAGTCTTGACAAATTCACATTTTTGTTATATTCTCTAACCTAATTCGATGTTTTATCGGCTGTGTTTTCAATCAATGAAGATGACTCCAAAACATAGTCGCGGCTATTTTCCAATTTACGAAATTCTGCATGTGCCGGTGCGGTTGCATCGGCTATGCATCTGTAAGGGGGTATATCCTATGTCTTTTGCCAACAGCTTGCTCGTCGCTCTGTTTCTCATGGCAATCGTATTCACCGCGCTTTTTGCTCTGTACCTGTTTATCACGTTGTTCTCCCTGATCGTCGAGACGGCTGAACACGCGTCCAAACACAAAAAAGCCGCTCAGTAATCAGAACACTAAGACGAAAAGGAGAATACGATGTTAACAGACGCATTATCCAACCTTCTGGAGTCATCCGGTTTTACCGCGTTAAACTGGCAATACATGGTCATGATCGCGATTTCGCTGGTCTTGATCTATCTTGCCATCGTGAAAAAATTTGAGCCACTGCTCCTGTTGCCGATCGCATTCGGTATGTTGCTTGCAAACCTGCCGCTGACCGGCTTGATGTCCGGCCCCGCCGCGGACGGCGAAGCGGGCGGCCTGCTTTACTACCTCTACAAGGGCGTTAAGCTCGGCATCTACCCGTCGCTGATCTTCCTCGGCATCGGCGCTATGACAGACTTTGGTCCGTTGATCGCGAACCCCAGCAGCCTCTTCCTCGGCGCCGGCGCGCAGTTCGGCATCGCGATTGCGTTCATCATCTCTTCCGCGCTCGGATTCACGCCACAGGAAGCAGCCTCCATCGGCATCATCGGCGGTGCGGACGGCCCGACGGCCATCTACCTCACCACCCGTCTTGCGCCGGATCTGCTCCCCGCCATCGCCATCGCGGCGTATTCCTACATGGCGCTGATCCCGATCATTCAGCCGCCGATCATGCGTCTTCTGACCACAAAGAAAGAGCGCGAAACCATCATGGTGCAGCTGCGTCCGGTCTCCAAGCTGGAAAAAGTCTGCTTCCCGATCATCGTTTCGATCCTCTGCATTCTGCTCTTGCCGTCCGTTGCCCCGCTCATCGGTATGCTGATGCTCGGTAACCTCTTCCGCGAGTGCGGCGTTGTAGAGCGTCTTTCGGACACCGCGCAAAACGCGCTGATCAACATTGTCACCATCTTCTTGGGTGTCACCGTTGGCGCGACTGCTTCGGCAACAACATTCCTCCGTCCCGAAACGCTGATGATCATCGGCCTCGGCCTCCTCGCGTTCATGTTCAGCACCGTCGGCGGTCTGCTGCTCGGCAAGCTCATGTATGCGCTCTCCGGCGGCAAAGTCAACCCGCTGATCGGTTCCGCAGGTGTTTCCGCCGTTCCGATGGCGGCCCGCGTGTCCCATCTGGAAGGCCAGAAAGCGAACCCGAAGAACTTCCTGCTCATGCACGCGATCGGTCCGAACGTCGCAGGCGTTATCGGTTCCGCCGTTGCGGCAGGCGTTCTGCTCGCGATGTTTGGCAAATAAGCCAATCGTCCATCCCTTGATTGCCATCACGGAACCCGGTTTTTGCCGGGTTCCGTTTTCTTTTACCAATCTGCATGTTATGCGTAGCGAGCCGCTCATATTGTCAGCACATTGAATATTCGATATAATAGTAAAAAACAAGGAGGACACCTATATGGGTTTTTTAAAGAAGATTTTAGGAATCGGCGTCACCGCCGGCGCAACTGTTGCCGCGGTTAAAGTCGCCGAGCAGGTAAAGGAAAACAATCCGGATGGTGTGCAGGATGTCAACGGCGACGGCAAGGTCGACGCGAAGGATTATTTTGAAGAAGTGAAGAAGGCCGCGGTCGAAGTCTATCAAGAAGCGACCGCCACCATCAAAGAGAAAGCACCCGTCGTAACCCAAAAGGCGAAGGACGCAGCCGAAGACGTGAAGGAAGCGGTCACCAACGCCGCCGGCACCGTGAAAGAAAAAGCGCCGGAATACGTTGAAAAAGCGAAAACCGCCGTTACA
>CAYVAO010000120.1:4391-6258 GCA_964448895.1 uncultured Christensenella sp. | reverse complement strand
CTTCCGGCAAATATCTTGATAATTCCCGAACCCGTGTACATTTGTTTCTCCTCTTTCCCTAAAACGTAATGTTCCGTCTCCCCATCGTACCCTGCAACCACATTATAGCAGAGGGTTCGCTGGTTCTCAACACAATATAGCCGCAGGATCGGATTTTCTTCGTAAACTCCATCACTTGCGGATGATCCAATGGCAATTTACGCCATTTGTTTCCCTTTGCACGCATCAATCCCCGCGTAAGTCCGCGGCTCTCTCGCTTCAAAAAACGCCCGTGTTTCGCGCAAAAGCACGTTATCGCGCCAGGTTTGGCCGGGTACAACCTCCGGCCGGTGCGCTCCGTGATAATCGCTTCCGCAGGTCACAATCAAGTCAAGCTGCCGCGCTATGCTCGTGATCACGACCGTATCCCCTTCGCTCAAAGAAGGGTGATACGCTTCCATTCCAATCAGCCCAAGCTCTTTGAGCATCGGCGCAATCCTGTGCGGCTCCGCGTGCCCGTTCATCGGGTGCGCCCAAACCGGTACCCCGCCCGCGCCGAGAATCAAAGAAACGATCTCTTCCGGCGTAAAACGCTGCACGGTATAAAACCCGGGACATCCTTTGCGCAGATATTTCGCAAACGCTTCCTTCGTATTTTCCGCATATCCGCCCTTGACGAGCGCGAGCGCGATATTCAGCCGCGTCGCCGCGCCGATTTCGCCACCGAGAGTGCCGCGAATATCGCAGCCGATCTGTAGCAGCCGCTCAACGATCACAGCGTTTCGCTCTCCTCTGCGCTTCAGCGCTGTGGTGAGCGCCGACTTCATACGCGGCTCGTTCACGTCGATATCCAGTCCCAGTATGTGCATTTCGTGCGGCCATTCCGCGTCCATCTCGATCGATGGCAGCAGCCGAACGCCAATTCGTTCCGCCTCCGCCAGCGCCTCCGGTATGCCGAGCACGTTGTCATGATCTGTCAGCGCTAGCATTGTGATCCCGCGCGAGTAGGCTGCGCGCACCACCTCGGCGGGCGTGTCGGAGCCATCCGAGCAAGAGCTGTGTAAATGCAGGTCAAACGGTTCGTCTATTGTATTTTTTTGCGCTTTGTCTTGGTTCATGTCTTGTCGCGCTCCTGCGCTACTCATAAAGATAGGGCGGACATGCCGCCCCATCTCGGGTTTGCCAAAGTCGTTTGTATGTTTCCTGTTTGATTCTCTTTTTCGCCGTTATACGGGTACGCTCTCTGCATCCGTCGGAATCGATTCGTCCGGTTTTTCCTCCGGCTTTTTCCGTTTTCTCTTTGGAGCGGGCTTTTTGAGAATCTCTTTCGCGCTTTGTCCGTTAAACACTGCCGCGAATTCTTCACCGGTGACACGTTCAAACTCGATCAACATTTCGGACACACGATCCAGCGCCTCCATGTGCTCGCTGATGATCGCGCGCGCCCGCTCGTACTGTGATTCGAGTATATTGCGTACCTCCGCGTCCACCTTCGCCGCAAGCGACTCGGAATAGTTGCGCTGATGTCCCCAATCCTTGGCGATAAAGACTTCTTCCTGACCGCCTAGGAACATCGGCCCGATCGATTCGCTCATGCCGTATTCGGTGACCATCTTCTTGGCGATATCGCTGGAGCGCTGCAGATCGCTGTATGCGCCGGTCGAAACGTCGTGGAACTTGAGCTGTTCGGCTACGCGACCGCCAAGCGCCATCGCGATGTTGTCGAGCAGCTTGTTCTTGGTCACATGCATCTGGTCTTCTTTGGGCAGCGACATCGTGTATCCAGCCGCCAAGCCGCGCGGTACGATGGACACCTCATGTACGGGATCGCATCCCGGCAGCGAGAGCGCAACGATCGCGTGGCCCGCTACGTGATAAGCTCTTCTGC
>CAYVAO010000120.1:0-4381 GCA_964448895.1 uncultured Christensenella sp. | reverse complement strand
CCCCATCTGCACGCGGGTAATCGCCTCTTCCAGCTCCGTCATACCGATGGTCTTCAGGTTTGCGCGCGCGGCAAGGATTGCGGCCTCGTTGAGCACGTTTTCCAAATCCGCGCCCGTAAAGCCGGGCGTGCGTTTTGCAAGCGTTGCAAGGGACACATCTTTGCCCAGCGGCTTGTTGCGCGCGTGTACTTTCAAGATTTCTTCGCGGCCTTTTACGTCCGGATAGTTGACCGTAATCTGGCGGTCAAATCGGCCGGGACGCAGCAGCGCCGGGTCAAGGATGTCCGGGCGGTTGGTTGCGGCGATGACGATTATGCCTTCATTCGGCGCGAATCCGTCCATCTCGACCAGCAGCTGGTTGAGCGTCTGCTCGCGCTCGTCGTGTCCGCCGCCCATACCTGCGCCGCGATGGCGTCCGACGGCGTCGATTTCATCGATAAATACGACAGCCGGCGTCGCGCGCTTTGCGGTCTGGAACAGGTCGCGTACGCGGGAAGCGCCAACGCCGACAAACATCTCCACGAAATCCGAACCCGAAATAGAGAAAAACGGAACCTTCGCCTCTCCCGCAACCGCTTTTGCAAGCAGTGTTTTACCGGTACCCGGAGGGCCCACGAGAAGTACGCCTTTGGGAATTCTCGCGCCAATTGCGTTGAAACGCTGTGGAGAGCGCATAAAGTCTACGATCTCTTTGAGTTCTTCCTTCTCTTCGTCTGCGCCGGCAACATCGGCAAAGGTGACGTTCATCTTGTCGCCGACGGTCATCCGCGCGCGCGACTTGCCGAAGTTTTGCATCTGTTTGCCGCCGCCTTGTGCGCGCATCATGATGAAATAAAACGCGACGACCGTACCGATGATGAGAATGCTCGGCAGCAACAGCGTCCAAATCGACTCCTCGGTTACCACCGATTCATAGGTAAAGCCATAGTCGGCGCTGGATATTTCGTCCACGCTAGCGTACTTTTCCGGGCTGGCCGCATAAACAATCGCAGCCATGTCCGCGCGGAAAGTGCTCTCGCTCGGAATCACGGAAAGAAACTCCGCTTTCTTGGGCAGATCCTTCATCTCGGACGTGCTGCCGGTATAGATACCGTATACCTTGCGCTCCGAAACCAGAATCGCCCTTATCGTGTTTGCCGTCGCGTCTCCGCTTTCGGTATTGCGAACAAGCTGCAAGAACTTTGAGCTGTAATCGAGTTCATCCGGCTTTGCCTGCAAGGGGCTCATTCCCGAAATCATGTAGATGATCGCTGCGATCAGCCCCATCCAAAACACGGCAGTTATGACTTTTCTATTCAACTAACTTTCCTCCATCTGCGGACGATGCCGATTCATCAACACCATATCCGCGCCATGCGTCCGTCTCGTTTGCGCGGACGCCGACTTCTCTCGAATCATACCGAAAGACGCCGTTATGAATTACTCTTCTTCTCCGCTGTATACGGAGGGTTTCAACACGCCGACATAGGGTAGATTTCGTAAAAATCCGTTGTAATCCAGCCCGTAGCCAACGACAAACTCGTTTGGAATCTCAAAACCGCGATAATCCGGCGTGAGTTCGCATTCTCTGCGCGAAGGCTTGTCGAGCAGGCAGCAAATCTTCAGCGACGCGGGGCTGCGGCTTGAGAGCAGCTTCAGTAGGTGGGACAGCGTCAATCCGCTGTCCATGATATCCTCGGCGATGATGACATGCTTTCCGGTAATCGAGGTATCGATGTCCTTCGTGATGCGAACGATGCCGCTGGTACGGCGCTCGTTGCCATAACTCG
Organism: uncultured Christensenella sp.; assembly: GCA_964448895.1. Lineage (GTDB taxonomy): Bacteria > Bacillota > Clostridia > Christensenellales > CAG-138 > UBA7703. Next base: position 2,612 of record CAYVAO010000120.1, on the reverse strand, counting down.
AAATCCCCATAAACTCCATCTGCATGTTGAGATCCATCGCGCGTGCAAGGTCGGCAAAGAACATGACAGCGCCCTTGAGAATGCAGATGAGTACGATTTCGCCTTCTACATTCGCGTAATCTTTGCGCAGCTCCGCTCCGAGTTCCGCAATTCGCTGTTTGATCTGTTCCTCGGAGATCAGCACCTTTGCAATGTCGTCGTGATTGATGAGCCCTTTCAATCCCTTGTCCCCCTGTTGCATATAATATGGAGAATCTCCCGCGTATCCGGCGTCACCTTTGCCTGTTCCGAAATGGTGAGTCCGGCGGCGTAATATACTTGACTTTCGTGGCAGAGCAACGGCATATCGCGCATTTCTCTGGCAATCTTTTTATCCGTCAGCACATCGCTGAGCTTTCGCTCTCCCGGCGCGCCAAGCGGATAAAACCGGTCTCCCTCGCGTCTGGAACGAACGACTAAATCCTCTGGCAATTTTTCAAGATCGAGATACGCTTCGTATCCGTCCTCCGGTCTCTTCCAACTGGTCACGTGCTCGCTAAAAAACGTTCCGCGCGGGGTAATCGTTTCTCCTTCCGGCACAAACAGGACTTCATACTCCGCCGTGTCCGGATGTTCGCCAATTCTGAGCACTTGCGCGTCCGTCCAGGCGGAAACGCGACCGTGCAGTTCAATTTCTGTTCCTGTTTGCGCCGATAACAGCGCAAGTACGCGCCGGATATCCGCTTGCGAAACCTGTCCGCAGCATTCATAGATGCGTTTTCGCACAATGCGCGAGGCAATCGGTTCTTCCAGCTCGCAGAGCGCCTTGCGATCCAGCCCATCTCCAAACGAAATGACTGCTTCCGCCTCTTCCGCAAGGCTCGTGAGCAGCGCCTCGTCCTGCGCGATCAGTTCCGCTGTCTTACCCAGCGTCTGCGCGATGGAAGGATTGATCTGCGCAAGTTGCGGTATGATCTCGTGTCGAATGCGATTGCGCATCGCTGCGGTCTCCGCGTTTGTCTCGTCTTCGCAGTAAGTTTCGTCCAACTCATGGAGAAACGTCACGATCTCGTCGCGGCTGACCCGCAATAGAGGACGAATAATCACGCCGTTTCGCGGCTGCATGCCGCATAAGCCGGTCAGTCCGCTTCCGCGAATCAGGTGCAGCAGCAGCGTCTCCGCTTGGTCGTCCTGATGGTGCGCCGTCGCGATCACATCCGCTTGAAAGCGAATTCTCGCGCGCTCAAGAAACGCGTATCGCAGTTCTCTCGCCGCCAGTTCCAGAGATTGCCCGCGCTCTTTTGCAAAGCCGGGCACATCCAGCGTCTCCGTGTAAAACGGAATCGAGAGCCGCTCGCAGAGCGCCGCACAAAACCGCTGATCGCGCAAAGCCGATTCCCCGCGAATGCCGTGATTCAGATGCGCGGCGAACAATCCGCCGATCTTACCCTCGCAAAAAATGTCGTTTAGCGAGAGCAGGAGCGCGGTGGAATCCGCCCCGCCGGAGAGCGCAACAAGTACGCTTTCCCTCGGGCTGCATTCGCAGGCGGCGAGTACTTTTTCGCCAACCAACCGCCGATGCTCATGAGTCACCGCATAGATCTCCAGAATGAAATATAGTGCTATTCTACCTGCATCAAATTCGTTTGACAAGAGTTGCGGCAAAAATACCACCACTTGTCGCAAACAATTCACGATGTGTTGCCTTTCGAAATCGTTTTATCCAAGCCGGGACGGCCTGATCTGCTTTTCTTCCTATCAAGATATCATGTTTTGACAGCGTATTCGGAATCTACTATACTGATAAAGCAATCTTTGGGAGGCCATTTTATGCCGGATTCCATCCATAGCGGGCATCGCGAGCGCATTCGCGAACAATATAAAGCGCACGGAGCAGACTCGTTTCTGGATCACCAGTTTCTCGAGCTTCTGTTAACATATGCCATTCCTCGAAAGGACACCAACGAGCTTTCGCATTTGCTTCTGGAGCGCTTCGGCTCACTCGAAGGCGTAGTCACCGCAGAGATTGCGCAGCTCATGCTGGTCGATGGAGTCGGCGAAAGCACCGCCGTTTTTTTACGCATGCAGGGAGACCTCTTCCGGCGGTTGCGGCTGCATCGCCTCGCGGATGCGCGCGGAAGCATTCGCCTTACCTCTCCCGTAGAAGCCGCTCGATACGCGGTCTCTCAGCTTTCGCTCAACACCTATGAAACCGTGCTCGCCGTTTGCTTAAACGCAAAAAAAGTGGTGCAAAGCTGCGAGCGTGTCATCGGCGGGTCGCTCAGCGAGGCGCAGATCTACCCGCGCAATATCGCGGAGGCGGCGCTCCTTCGGCGCGCGCATGGCATTCTGCTCATCCACAATCACCCTTCCGGCGATCCAACGCCATCCGTTGCGGACGCGGAGACGACCGAATCCGTTCGCGCGGCGCTGGAGAGCATCGGTGTTCAGTTGTTTGACCATATCATCGTCGGCGGGGATCACGCTTATAGCTTTTCCACCGGCGCCGTCATCGGCGTTTCCGGCGCGGAGGCGGAGGTGTTTTCGCTTTCGGATTATCAGGCATTGCAGGCGCAAGCGGCCCGCGCGGGCGCGCTCTTACGGGTCATGGAGCCATATTAATCCGGTACAAA
>CAYVAO010000119.1:0-6274 GCA_964448895.1 uncultured Christensenella sp. | reverse complement strand
TTTGGTATGGCGACTTTGATGCGGATTTGCCAGAGATTCCCTTTTTTGAGGAGTTGAAAACCGGCTTCTCGTACGGTGGCTTTTCCGAAAACTGGGGCGTACACTACACCCGCGCCATCGAAAACCAGCTGGACGTCGTGCATCTTCCGTTTGTACACAAGACCACCATCGGTCGCGGCAGCAAGACGCTCGTCAACCGCCCCGTCGTCAAGTGGAACGAAAACCGCATGACGTTTTACGTGAAAAACGAGCAGGACGAAGGCCAGCGCCCCGAAAAGCCTAACGAAATTGCAGATTACGAAAAGCTGTTTCATCTACAGTTTCAAATGCCGAATATCTGGCAAAACATCATCTCCGACCAGGTGCGCATATTTGCGGCATTTGCTCCCGTTGACGAAGAAAACACGCGCATCTACCTTCGTTTTTATCAAAGCTTTCTGCGCGTTCCCGTGCTGAAAGAGCTGGTCGGCGCGCTGAGCAACGTCTCAAACCGTATCATCTTTCATCAGGATCGAAGAGTTGTCCTCACGCAGTTGCCGAAGAAGAGCGAGTTTCGGATGAAAGAAAATCTGGTGCAGGGCGATTTGCCGATACTGGAATACAGAAAGCGCAGAGAGCAGTTGAGAGAAGCCGCAAACAAAGGAGATACCGACCGTTGAACGGAGAAATGCACCAAATCAGCCGGATCGCAGCCGCCGCAAAAAACGCGTTGCAAACAAACACCGCGATATCCTTTTCGCCCGGCGTGTATGAAAGCAGCATCCTGTTCCAATTTCTGCCGGAAAAAGGCTTGTTTGGTGAAAAATCCGGTAAGACCGTAGCGATCAACGAGTGGTACAAGGTTTGCCGGAGTAAAGGCCTGACGAGCGTCATTCTCCTCGTCCCTCTCGCGGTTGAAGATCGCGGTATTCTGGGCTTTTCGAACACGACGCAAAGCATACTCGTCTGCTATTTTAAAAATCAGCGCGTTACCTACTTTGCGCCGCATTGGTCGTTTGATTCCTCTCAAAAAGCATGGGACATTCTTTATACGGAGCACGCGTGGCAACAAGCTCCGCTTACATTGCCGCGCTTTCAAAACCCCAGCGACGGCTTTCTTTCCGTATTGATCCAAATCAAAGCGTTTGCGGAAGAGATTGGCTATCCCAACTTCGCAAACCTGTTTCAAAAGGCGGCAGACATCCTGTCGGGAGAATTGGATCTCTCCACGCTGGAGCAACGGCAAGCTCTTCCGGCGATCCCGGCCGGTCATCAGCGGCTCTTCCTTGCGGCGAGCTACGCGGATGTTTTTGGCGCAATGGGCTCCTGGAACGACTCGCCTCCGTATAGCGCGCATGAAAAGGGTCTCGATCTGGAATATGAAACTTTGTCGAAAGAACTCCTTAAGCAGATTCGCCTTGCCGTATTGTTTGCGGTCAACGAATGGTGATTCATTCCAACAAAACCATTTCGTTTTTTACAATACGATTGTAGATCAGTCCGAATCATAGTATCATAGTTGAAAATCGAATCCTCAATTGACGCTGCCCAATGAGGATGTTTGCACGTTGAAAGGAGCACGGCCGTTCGTGGAGCTTGGCTATATTTTTATCGTTGGCTGTTCGCTGACTTTTCTGTTTGCAGTCGCGTTATACGCGGTTCGAAACATCCGGATTGCGGGATCAAAAGCGTTTTTTCTGCAAATTATACTCGTCACCATCTGGTCGGTCGGCTCTCTGCTGGAGATGTTATCCACAACCGAGGCGGAGATGCTACTCTGGCGAAATATCGAGCAGATTGGCGTGTTTTTATTGCCGGTCGCGTGCGTCTACTTCGCCGTGGACTACGCGCGTTATGACAAGCTGAAGCGATATCTTCCGCTATTGTTAGTCATTCCACTCATCGCTATTTTTTTGATCTTTACGGATTCTTCGACGCATATCATGCGAACGGGATACTCCGTTAGTTACAGCCCGCTGTTTGGCAAGGCGCTGTCGGTTCATCAAACGATCACCGGCGTGCTTTTCGTTTCTTATAACTATCTGCTCGTCTCTGTCGCTCTCGCCATTCTCTTTGTTTTTTCGCGGCAGGTTTCAAAAGGGATGCGGCGGCAGGTGATTCTGGTGCTCATCGCAACAGCGCTTGTATTCTTGCTTGGATTTATCAAATCCGCGTTCTTAGAAGGCACCCGCGTCAATCTGCCAATCGTTACCATGTATTTACCGGGTAGCCTGATCCTGTTTTACAATCTCTACCGAAACGACTTTTTCAGCGTATCCCCTATCGCGAGAGATAAAGTGTTTGACGTAATCGAACTGGGCATTGTCGTTACGGACAGCTCCGGCACCATTACGGACATGAACCCCTGGGCGGAAAAGATGCTGAACGAATGCTTCAGCATCAAAAAAAGGCTCAACGGCGAAACGATGGAAACCGCCTTTTGTCAATATCCCGCATGGGTTACGCTCACCCGCGCTTGCGCGGATGGCGAGACAGAGCTTCAAATTGAGAATGCTCCCGTTTGTTATCTCCATATACGCGTGTATCCGCTGCAATCCCAAAAAGGCGCCGCAATCGGTTCGGTGAGCATCATGCGGGATGTTACCGCAATGCGCATGCAGCAGATTGCCTTGATGGCAAAGGCGGCAACAGACAGCCTCACGGGGCTACTCAATCGCGAAAGCTTTCTTGAGATGTTCGCTGAGAACCTCCGTCAATCTTTAAAAAGCGGCACTCGCGTTTCGGTATTGATGATGGATTTGGATAAGTTTAAGCTCGTGAACGATACCTACGGGCACGATCACGGCGACCATGTGCTGCGCGCGGTTTCGGATGTGTTAAAGGACGTATTGCGTCACGAAGACGCAATCGCCCGTATCGGCGGCGACGAGTTTGCCGCTGTGCTGCCCGGGGTTGGCAAAAAGGAAGCCGCAGAGATCGCCCGCCGTATTCTCGACGCCGCCGGCAAGAAGGTCATACGGCACGAATCCGCGGCCGATATTCCGCTTAAACTCAGCATCGGCGTTTGCGACAACGAGACCGTCTCTTCCGCAGAAGAGATGTTGAGATGCGCCGACAAAGCCATGTATCAGGCGAAGAGCAATCTCGGCAATTGCTGTGTGGAATGGGAGTAACGCGTGTTTTGATCCCTTCCGATACATGATCTTTCGTTCAGGAGACGTTAATATGACCATCACCCCCGCTGTTTACGACGATCTGCCCGCCATTCTCGCGCTGCAATACCGCGCGTATCAAAGCGAGGCCGAATTGTTGCAGGATTTTTATATTCCCCCGCTTTGCCAAACGCTTGCTTCCTTACAGGAGGAATTTGCCCGCGGCGTCGTTCTCAAAACGACGGAAGGAGACGCAATCATAGGCTCTGTCCGCGCACATATGGAAGGAACCACCGCGCAGATCGGAAAGCTGATCGTCGATCCCGCCTTTCAAGGGCGCGGAATCGGAACGCAGCTGCTACACTCCGTCGAGCTTGCCTGTTCCGCCGCCCGCTATGAGCTCTTTACCAGCAGCAAGAGCGAGAAAAATCTGCGTCTCTATGAGCGCGCGGGGTATCGCAGGTTTGCGCAGAAGGAAATCAAAGCGGGACTTGTGTTTATCTATCTGGAAAAGGCCGCAGAGTAAACGATTCGAATCCAAAAAGCAGAATTTGGATCGCCATACGGCATGGTGTTTTCACCGCCGGTATGGTATCTTTTTGGTATAGATTTTTGCAGGTAAGATTGGAAATAACGATGAACGTCGAAAAGTTAAGAATTCAACAAATCCCCGCGATCCTGTGGGGAAACGAAAGCGATCGCCTCATCCTCGCGGTGCACGGCAGTCACTCATCCAAGATTGACGACTGCATCTGGGTGCTTGCGGAGGAAGCGACGAAGCGCGGATACCGTGTATTGAGCTTTGATTTACCCCAACATGGTGAGCGCGTCTATGAGACCGAGCCGTGCATGGTTCAGGAGTGCGTCAAAGAGCTGGCGGAGGTCTATCGTTACGCGCGTCAGCTAGCGAAACATATTTCGCTATTTGCTTGCAGCATGGGCGCGTATTTCAGCCTCCTGACGTTTGCGGATCAGGCGATCGAGCGCGCATGGTTCCTGTCTCCCGTAACGGATATGGAGCGAATCATCCACAACATCATGGGGTATTGCAATGTATCAGAAGAGGAGTTTGAACGGCAAAAAATCGTCCAAACCCCATTTGAAACGCTCTATTGGGATTATTATCAATACGTAAAAGAGCATCCGGTCACCCGTTGGTCGCATCCGACCCATATCCTGCGCGGCGAAACCGACACGCTCAGTGAATCTGATATCGTAGCAGGCTTTGCAAATCGGTTTGGTTGCGAACTGGTCGAGCAACCAGGCGGCGAACACTGGTTTCATACCCCGGAACAGCTGGATTATTTTCGCGGTTGGCTGAAGGACAGGCTGGGCTGAACCGCCATATCGCGCGGACAAAATTTCGAGAGGGTAAAGCTGAATTCATCCCCCGTGCGAATCGCACAAATCATGGGCATCATGGAAAACGGCGGCGTGGAAGCGATCGTGATGAATTATGATCGCGCCATCGACCATGATCTCGTGCAATTTGATTTTTTCGTCGACGAAACAAGCTCCTTTCCGCAGCGCGCGGAGATTGAGTTGCTCGGCGGGCGCTGCTATCTCGTTCCTTCTTATACGCACCCGATTCAATATATCCGCGCGCTTAAGCGCTTGCTTCGCGAAAACGGGTATACGATCGTACATGCGCAGATCAACACGATGAGTGTGTTTCCGCTATTTGCGGCGTGGCTTGCGCGCGTGCCGGTTCGCATCTGTCACAATCACAGCACATCCCACCGCGGCGAAGGGTTCAAGAGCATACTAAAGCTTCTGTTGCGCCCGTTTGCAAAGCTGTTTGCAACGCACTACTTTGCCTGTGGCGACACCGCCGCGCGCTGGATGTATGGCGCGCGCCTCGTCGACGCGGGTCGCGTAAGCGTGCTGCCAAACGCGATTGATCTTTCGCGGTTTTGCTTTTCACAGGAAGCGCGCGCTTCCGTTCGCGCGGAAATCGGCGCGGAAAACGACACCCTCGTCGTGGGCCATATCGGACGGTTTATGTTTCAAAAAAACCACGCGTTTCTCTTGAAAATTTTCCAATCGCTGCTTGCGATCCGTCCAAACGCCCTGTTGGTCTTAGCCGGCGAAGGCGAGTTGTTTGCGCAAACGCAGGCGCTCGCAAAATCGCTTGGCATTGAGCGAAACGTTCGCTTTCTCGGCGTGCGGCGCGATGCGGAGCGGCTTTACGCTGCGATGGATGTATTTTGTCTGCCCAGTTTTTATGAGGGTTTGCCCGTCGTGATGGTGGAAGCACTTTCAAACGGGCTTTCCTGCGTGGTGTCGGATCAGGTCACGCGGGAGCTAAACGAGTTCGCCGTCGCGCAGCTTTCGCTCGACGACGCGCCGGAAATCTGGGCGCGGGCGCTCGCCGCCGCAACGCGAAACGAAACCGCGCAGGAAGCATTGCTCGCGAGATTTGACATTCGCCAAACCGCAAAGCAGCTGGAAGCGTTTTATCTGCGCGAAAGCAACTTGTAATTTCCCCAACGATTGAACTGCGAATATTGAGTGATATAAACGGGTAGGTATTGGTATGCCATTAGAAATTATCGATGGAGAAACCCGAATTGACGATGTCAAGGCGCTTTTTTCCGAGTATGCCGCGTCACTGGGCATTGATCTAGGTTATCAAAACTATGATGAGGAGTTTTCCGGCTTGCCCGGTAAATACGCAAAGCCGGATGGTCGGCTCTATCTCGCGCTGGTGGACGGTGTTCCCGCGGGATGCATCGCCATGCGCAGACTCAGCACCACCTGTGCAGAGATGAAGCGCCTCTATGTGCGGGACGATTATCGCGGACTGCGCATCGGTCGCTTGTTGGTCGAGCGCGTGATTGGTAGCGCGCGGGAGATCGGCTGCGACACGCTGGTTTTAGATACGCTCGCCAGCATGAACCGCGCGCATGAACTCTACCATCGCCTCGGTTTTGTACCGACGGAGGCATATTACGAGGGTGCTTACCCGGGGACTGTCTTCTTGCGACTCGCGCTGTCGCAGGAGTCGTAATCAATCTTATTGGAGTATTTATAAAAAACATGCAAACATCGAATCAATCAAAGCCAAGTGCTTTTAAAATCATCCCTTTCGTTATCTTCCTGCTCGGCGGGCTGATCTGCGGCGCATTCATCGGTTGGTCGCTTGCCAGTTTTACCGATCGACTGCCGGAGTTTCCTTATCC
>CAYVAO010000118.1:0-6283 GCA_964448895.1 uncultured Christensenella sp. | reverse complement strand
TCTTCAGGGCGTTTCCGGTGGTCTTCCCGGCGCAAAATACCCTTCGAGGCAATAAAGCGTAAACTTGTGCGGGTGTCCCTCTTCCTGACATTTGCCTTCCAAACAGCACGGGCAGAGGTCGTCCAGCTTTGCATCCAGAAGGCCGCGCTGCTCAAATAGTGAATAGAGATATTTTAAGTATTTACCTTCCGCTATACGGCTGTGTTCGTTTTTATGTTCCAGGCTTTTCCATTCATATAAACCCTTCGCGCCTTTGCTGGAATTGCAGCTTTTGCAGACGCGGACCACGTTGTCCGGCACATTCTCGCCGCCGCGCGAGCGCGGCAAAATATGCTCCGTCGTGAGCGTTCCCTCCTGCCCGCAGTAGATACACACACGTGGATTCTCCATCTCCAGCAACCACTCGCTCACCGACGTCGACCAAACGATATCCCCGCGCTGGAGTTTGCCGAGAAAACTCATGCGCATCTTCCACTCTTGCTTGTTTCCAGTCGCAGCTCCCGTCATGATCGCCGCGTATTGCCAGAATAACAAATCCCGAACTGTTTTTACCGCTGTTGGTGGCATCTGTGCTCTCCTTTGATTTACTTGCTTGCAGTATACCACGTTTGTTTGTTTCGCTGATAGAAGTTGGCAAAATGAAAAACTCCCGTCGATATCCGGCGGGAGTGCGGTTCATCTACTATTGTGCTATTTTCTCGTTCATTTCGCGAATTTTTTTCTTCATCGCGCTATACTGTGAAAACCAGATCGCGACATAGATTCCGATAAAGATCGCGATATACGACAAAATCCCCACCGTCGTGTGCGGCATCCAGCGTGCGAAGTACGCAATCGGAAACGTTGCAAGCGAGGTGACCGCCAGATGACCCAGCGTCATCTTTAGTAGGCTCCGCATTGATGTCGCTCCCCATATCCTGCCCAAGCGACGGTACCACCGCGTAATATACCCCGGCTCCAACCGTTAGAGAAATCGCGATCGTGATGATGGTACTGATCGCGAGCCCGATCGGCGCGCCAAATAAACAGCGCTTGAACAACTCTTTTTTCATATGAATCACTCCTAAATCCCCAATACTTGTTTGATTTTTGAAACATACCTACGGGACACATAGGTCACCGTACCGTTTTTCATCCGCACGCAGATCGTTCCCGCAAAACTCAGGTCAAAGCCGCGCACCATGCCGAGATTGACGATCTCCGCGTTTGAGATGCGGACAAACCGCTTGCCGTCTAATCGCTCTTCCAGTTCATACAGGCGCAGACGAAGCTGATACCTTCCATTCTCCGTCTCGGCAAACACCTTCCCGCTTTCCGCAAACACACGATAGATTTCCTCTTGAGAAAGCAGCATTGCCTCCTCTTCCAGAAAGCCGACGATCACCTGCGGCGCGTCCTGCGATAATCTGCGCGCCAGATTTTGAACCTCGTCCGTAACTCTGTTGGTATAGATCACAACCGTCGTTTCTTCGCAGGTTGCGTCTAACCTGACCTCAATCTTCACACATTCACCCCCTCGTTACGTATGCAGTATATAAAAAGTTGTTCGAAGTTGCGACTGTTTCCCGATATGCGGTCGTTTTTTCGATATGGGCGGTTGCATTTGCTCGGTCTTGCATGGAGTTAACTCGGATTCTGCTAATAACGGCGAAAGCCCGGCAGCGCCGAGCTTTGTTCCATTTCATATTTGCATTCGTCAATCTTGTCACACATAGTTCCATCGTGTTTTCTCTTCACGATTCCTTTGAAATGATCTTTTGCAGGCGTCGTAGCGAGTATTCGCCGTCATGCGGCTGCCCGCAATACGTACGGGACATCTGTAAAGGCTTGGTCACGCGAACAACGCCCGCACGGATGAAGAGCCGTTCCAGCTCCACACGACTTGCAGGATCGCAATCGAGTGCACAAGTTTGCAGATGACCGCGAAACGGCCGAAGCTGTTTCAGTATTTGATTGCACGGCAAAGGCTTTACCCATGGTACGCGAAACTGTAAGCTGGGCGTTAGTTCACTGGATCGGCAGGCAACAACAGCGGCGCGACCGGTCTGGAACACAGTGATTGACCCATCCGTATGTTCCAATTCACTCGTATACAGCTCAATTTTTCGTTTCGCGCCAACAAACAAATCATCCTTACGCGGATAATCGGCAGAAACGCGATCCAGCACGCCAAGAAATCGTTTGGAAAACGCAAGTACATCGTCCTCTTGATCCGTATCCAGATAAACGCCTTGACACGAGTTGCAGAGTAATTGCTCCGTCCGGCAAATGTTTTGTGCAAGCGCTTCTAAAACCGAATCTTCAGTCGAGTCACCAGAAAGATATGCAAAGCTGGTTTTATGCCCCCACTCGATCAGTCGAATCCCCGGCTTTGCCAGCGAACGCGCGGCAAGAACGGCTTCATCGCCGCCCCAGACGACAATGCCATCCGATGCGTCAGCAAGGCATCTGAGCGAATCTAAATCGCTGGACGGCAGATCAAACACAAAGACGCGTTCGGTAATACGCGGTTCTAATCGCATCAGCTCCATAAGCAGCATGATGGATAATCCATTGTCGTCATGCGGAAGCTTCACTAAATTGATATTTTCGGTTAACAGACCATCCAGCACGCTATATACCGGCAATGCATCAGCATTTCCAGCCGTGATATGAAGGACAACGCCAAGCGGAGTCGTCCGAACACATACAGGATTCTCATCGCCAAGCGGAGTGAATACGCGGTTCTGATCGTCTTCCAACTCCACTCGAATCCGTTCAGATAGATATGCGCTGGAAAGCTGTCGTTTCGCTTCGCATACTTCAGATTGCGCCTTTTGCAAGTCCATTCCGAATGCCAGCAAAAGCGGCGCGTGTGTTTCCACTTGAATGGTATCCGCGAGTGCTGCACATGCGGCGACAACCGCTTCGCGCGGGAGTACCGGACGCGCGAGCTGCGCTGCCATTGTTTCATTTAGCCGATGTAAAAAAGCATGCGCTTCTTCATTGGAAACAAGTTCGCCGTTGATGAGGTTCATGCCTTGTCACGCCCTTTCGCAAGCTCGGCAGCCGTTGCCGAGCAGGTTTGAATTCCTTGCGCACCAGCTCGTCCCAGCAGCTGAAAATATGGCGTTTGAATGCCGCAACCGCAGCTTTCACCCGCAAACAGTACGGCGACGTCATCCGTCATCACGCTCACAAGCGGCATGCTATTTACAAGCGGCGACACAAAATTGAGCAATCCCGGTTGACCAAACGGCAGCGGTTCCATCGAAACAGTATCACGAATGATTACCCTGCTGTAGGCGGGAACATGAAAATGTCCATTTTTGCATTTGCAATAGGCAAGCGGATGCTCCGCCGCGCTGAAGAATTCATGTATCCGCTCTTTGGGGATACCCAGCCGTTTTTCCACAAGCTGATACAATTGCTCCGGCGTAACCGCTTCTCCTGTAAACTGTTTCCATCCACCGCCGAGCATAATGCGAGAGTGTTTGTTTAGATTCAGGCAGACTCCATCCTTCTCCAGCTCTCGCAACAAAAGCATGAGGTACCCTGGAAATCCAACAAGCCGCACCGTTGCCCCGGCTTTTGCGAATTTTAGCAGCGCGCTTTTCACGCCTTCCTGATTTGGCTGATAGCCGAATTTTGTTGCCTTTAGCGCATAGGTTCTGCTCAGAGCGGGCGCAAAGAACGTTGAACCATATGCGCTTTTCATCGCACCGAGATCGCTCTGCCGATTCGGTTCGTACCCAAGCATGATATAGTGAACCGGACGCAACGATATGACATGATGATATGCAAAGAGCCTTGCGACCATCGCAACCCCGATCAGAAAACTGGGCAGATCAAAACCGATTTGGCTCTTGCTTCCGCTGGTGCCGGATGATGTTGCGCGCAGAAACAGCTTTCTTTCGGGCATGGAGAGCAGTCGATTCCGCTTGAAATAAAGCGTCGTCAACGGCGGCAAGCGCGATACGTCATCCGATGATCGCAGTTGATCCATATGAAACCCGCACGCGCGAAGTAGCTCGGCATATGACTCGCAATGCTCCATATGAAAACTAACGTTTTTTCGCAACTGGCGTACGTATGCGTCATCTCGGTCAATATATGGATTTTTTCCTGCAAACAACCGTATTTTCTGAAACATTGAGCCTCCGAAGTTGCTGATAAAGCTAAAGAAATCATACCACGATTGATTGTTGCGTCAAACACAAAAAAAGCAGGTGTCACCCTGCTTTCCGAATCAATCCCTTAGTGCCAGCTCTACCGCCTTTTTCGCGTGGATCACCGTCGTGTCAAACAGCGGCAGCGAAACATCCTCCTGAGAAACAATCAATCCCAGCTCTGTGCAGCCGAGCAAAATCCCTTGCGCGCCGCGCGCTTGCAGATTCGCGATGACTTTCAAATAGGCGGCCTTGGAGTCTTCCTTCACTACTCCGAGGCAGAGTTCGTCGAAGATGACGCGATTGACGAGATCGATCTCCTCTCCTTCCGGAATCAGCACATCGATGCCTCGCTCCGTCAGTTTCTCGCGGTAAAATTCCTGCGTCATGGTGTATTTCGTGCCGAGCAAGCCAACACGGGTAATTCCTTTGGAGAGGAGTTCTTCCGCCGCGGCTTCTGCGATGTGGACAAGCGGAACGCGAATGCGGCTCTGTACCTGCGGCGCGACTTTGTGCAGCGTGTTGGTGCAGATGAGAATCATATCCGCTCCGGCTGCTTCCAAGCGATGGGCAACGTCACCGAGAAGCTCCGCGGCATCGTCCCACGCGCCGCGCGACATCAGCGCTTCTATCTCAAAAAAATCGACGCTGTAAAGCAGCACTTTTGCCGAGTGCAGTCCGCCAAGCGAGTCTTTGATGCCTTCGTTGATCATCTGGTAATACGTAACCGTACTTTCCCAGCTCATGCCGCCGATGAGTCCGATGGTCTTCAAGATAACTCCTCCCAATCCTGTGTTTGTTCTGCGCCTTCTCCCGATAGTTGAATCAGCGACGCTCCGCTGACGCGATAGACCGTCCATTCGTCCATCGGTACCGCGCCAAGCGACAGATAAAAATCGATACTGGGTTTGTTCCAGTCCAAACATGCCCATTCGAGTCTGCCGCAGCCGCGTTCCCGCGCGATCTGCGCAAGGCGTTGCAAGATCGCTTTCCCGTAACCTTTTCCTCGATGTTCCGGCAGAACGAACAGATCCTCCAGATAGATGCTACCTCGGCCGAGGAACGTGGAGAAATTATGAAAGTACAGCGCGAAACCGACCTCTGTCTCGCCTTCCAGTGCGAAAAAAGCCTCCGCAACCTTTCGGTCAAACAACCATTCTTTCAAGATTGCTTCCGTTGCGACCACCTGATCGAGCATGTGCTCATACTCTGCCAGCGCGCGGATAAACGTTAGTAGTAAAGCAGTGTCTTTTTCTTCTGCCGGGCGAAAGGTAACGGGCATATGACCTCGATTTCTGCGGAGAATTCCGCGCTCAATATTATGCGTATCGCGTTTGCTCAAATATCATTGAATGACTCAAGCATTCTAACTTTATATCTACTAATCATTCCGATCGAAGCTGTTGACTCAATGTTCAGAACAATCTCAACAAGCATTTTCGTGCTCCGCTGTTCTGATGGCTAAAGAATTTTATCAATGATATCACAAATGATGGTATGAAAAAAGCCATTACTTGCGTAATCGGCTTTTTCTGTTTCGCTTGTTTTGTTGAGATCGGTGATCACGGTTAGGCTGCCGTCTTGCTAGTTTCTCAGGTTGCCGTCTCCGCCCATTGCCGCTACCATCTCCTCGATGCGTTCCACCGGGAAAGGCGGATCGCAAAGCGGCTTCATCGCAATGCTCATCAGCTTCATCGGGTTATCATCCGCCGCAACGCGGTTTGATGATAGTGCGCCGCAGCGCCGGCAACGATGGATTATAGCCCATTCGCCGCCCTTACGCACCCAGACGGCTACGGGATCCATTACCCCGCCGCAGTCGGACGCACGATCGCCGGGCTCAACATCTACGTGCTGGCTGGACAGACAGTTGGGACAGTGATTGCGATGATCACTTCCGGCACCGGTCGGGATTACCTGTCGCCCGCAGACTTTGCAAGTAAATATATCGTTGCAGGCATGTGTTTTGTAATAACCTTTATCAAATTGTTTCCGTTTATTTTCACGGTTCATGAGAGATATCCTCCAAAAAGTATTTTTGTTCCTTTTGGGAGGAATGCGCTGATTTATTTGTCGCAAACCTCCCGGTTTGCAACAATAGCCACGTTACTTAATCTATTCAAAAAAAATAGATC
>CAYVAO010000117.1:0-6285 GCA_964448895.1 uncultured Christensenella sp. | reverse complement strand
ACCGATTACGCCCGGCTTGGTCGCGGCGTAGTTCGTGTGCCCGATGTTGCCGTAAACGCCGACCACGGAGGAGATGTTGATGATGGAACCGTAACCGGACTCCATCATCGCGGGCCCGACAAGACGAGTCAGATTAAACACGCCTTTGAGGTTGACGGCGATGACCGCGTCCCACATTTCGTCCGTCATCTTCTGAATCAGCGCGTCGCGCGTGATGCCCGCGTTGTTGACGAGGATATCGATCTTGCCCTGCGCGGCAACGATTTCGTCAACCGCCTTTTGGCAGCTCTCCGCGTCCGTTACGTTCAGGGAGACGAAATGCACGCCTTCCTGCTCAAATGTGAGCGGGCGAAGATCTCCGGCGTAGACGATTGCGCCCTCCTGCGCAAACCGCTTTGCGCACTCCGCGCCGATGCCCGCCGCGCCGCCGGTTACGAGCGCAACTTTTCCTTCCAGTCGCTTAGCCATGTTCAAGCCTCCATTTCTAAATTCATGAAATTCATTTTTACTAGAGTATCTGTACGTCTGTATCAGACGCGACAAATCCCAACACGAGAGAGATAAATTCCGCCGGTTTTTCATACATGACGGCGTGTCCCGCATCCAAAATCATCGCGTGCGCGGCGTTTTGGATGCCCGCGACCAGCTCCTGCTGCTGATAGAGCGGGGTTACATAGTCAAACTCCGAAGAGATCACGAGCGTTTCCGCCGTGATGTCCTTGAGCCTGGCTCTTACGTCGTGCCCTTCCGCCGAGCGGATGAGTCTGCTGAACGCGTCGTAGATTTCGTCCGTAAACACCCGCTCAAACAACGCCTCTCGTGCGCTCGCCCAGGCATAGTTTTTCACGTAAAACTGTGGAGAATACACGATCGGAATACAGGTTTTAAAGAATTGTCTGCCGCTATGGCTGTTGCAGGCGTATTCCCAGCTGTGTCCGATATCCCGCAGCCAGTCGGAAGTGTTCGGCGTGGTGTTGGAAAGAATCAGCTTTCGTACCTTTTCGGGGTAGGCGGCGGCAAACGCAAGCGCAACTTCGCCGCCGTAGGAGATGCCGATGATGTCCCATCGATCAAGCCCGAGATGGCGCATAAACGCGTCGACCAGCGCAACCTGAATCTCTTGCGTGTACTCGCGCTCCATCTTTGCCGTGCGGCCCTGATCGAAGAAATCGAGCAAGAGAAGTCTGCATCTTTTGGAGAACGCGGGGATAAACTTGTCCCACGAGGCGCAGCTCATGAAGATGCCGTTGAGCACCAGAAGCGGCTCGCCCGCGCCGTGATCCTCGTAATAGATCTCTTTGCCTTCAAACAAAAAGGTAGCCATTTTCGCCTGCTTTCTGCCGCGGTTACGGCATAAACATGTATTCGCGCGCCTGCACGGAGAGCTCCGCGCGGAACTTGGGATGCGCAATGGAAATCAAGCGTCTGGCGCGCTCTTCCACGTTGAGCCCGCGCAGACGAACCGCGCCGTATTCGGTCACGACATAATCCACGTCGTTCCGGCTGAGCGATACCACGGCGCCGGGCTTGAGCAGAGGCACGATCTTGGAGATCTCCTCGCGTTCGCCCGTGTTGGGATTTTTCACCATGGCGGTGGAGTAGAGCGCGATAAACGAGCGCCCGTTTTTCGCAAGCTGCGCGCCGATTGCGGTGTCCGCCTGTCCGCCTGTGCCGGAAAACTGAATGTGACCCAGGCTCTCGGAGCAGCATTGTCCGGTTAGATCCACCTCGATGGAGGTATTGATCGACACCTGATTGTCGTTTAGCACGATCACGTGCGGGTCGTTTGCCCAGAAACCGGGTTTGATGCAGATTTGCGCGTTTTCGTGCATGTATTCATACAGCTCCTGTGTGCCCATACCAAAGCAGCAAATCGAGACGCCGGGGTAGAGCGTCTTCTTCCGGTTGTTCACGACGCCTTTTTTCATGAGGCGCATAATGCCCGTGGTCATCATCTCGGTGTGTACGCCGAGGTCTTTTTTGTGTGAAAGAAACTCGCAAACCGCGTTTGGAATGCCACCGATACCGATCTGTAAACAGTCCCCGTCGTTGACGAGCTCGGCGATGTGCCGCCCGATTTCGCGATCCTTCTCGTTTGGTACGGTGTCCGCAATCGCGGGCAGGAAATAATCGCTCTCGATGATATAATCCACGTCTTCATAGGAGCCCAGATGATCGCCCGTCGTATGCGGAATATTCGGGCTTACTTCGAGGATCACGATATCGGCGGATTTCACCATCTCCATCTCATACACGTTGGAGCAGGAGAGCATGATGCCGTCTTCCGTCGGCATGGAAGCCGAGCAAACGAAGATATTCGTCTTCACCGCGGCGTTGCGCTTAAACCCCGCGAGATGGAGGTGGTTCGGGATAAAGGAGATGCGGCCTGTGTGCTGCAAGGCGCGCAGCTGCCCGGAATAAAACCAGGAGTCGATGCGGAAAGCGTTCTGATAGCGCAGAAAATCCGTGAGATACGGCGCCTGCACGGTGGCAAGGCTGCTGGTGATGGTCACGTCGCGCACGCGGTCCGCGATGGTGTGCAGCTTCATGAGAAACTCATTTGGTTCTGCGCTTGCCATGCCGACGGTGATAACGTCGTTGCTCTTAACCATCTCGAGCGCTTGCTCGGCGGTGATACACTTTTCCGGATACTTGGTGCGGAAATCAAACATGAACGGAATTCCTTTCTCTTTTTGTCGGAGCGGGCGCGTTTTATTTCGCCTGTCCCCAGCGAATGCAGGTGGAGGCCCAAACATAGCCGATGCCGGCTGCGATCATGGTTACAACCGTGCCGTCCTGAATCTTGCCCTGCTCGAGACCCAGCGCAAGGGAGAGAATCTGGTCGATTTGTCCGATATGGCCGTATTCTTCCAGATAGACGGTTTGCTCCGGCGTCAATCCCAGCTCCGCAACCATGGCCTCGTGCTGCGAACGCTTGAAATGCAAAATCGCAAGATAGCCGATGTCCGCCCTCGTCAATCCGCCGGATTTACGAAGCGATTCGTCGATGCAGCGGTACCAGTTGGCAACGGAGACTTCGTTGAGGCGCGCTTTCATGTGCGCCGCGTCGATCACGCGGAGGGAACGGTCACCTGCCTCGACGTTTTCCGGCGTAAACGGACGGCAAATGCCGCCGATCTCAACGCCTGCGTCCCGCGCGAGGCTGCCGTCGCCCATAATATGCGAGCCCAGCACGAGGTTGCGATCCATGCCTTTTTTGAGGATAAGCGCGCCCGCGCCCGCGCCGAGGTTATACATCATGGACATGTCTTTGTCCGTATAATCCACGAAATCGCCGTTGCGATAGCCGCCGACGATGAGTACCGTGTTGAGATCCTCGTCCGCGATCATCATGTCTTTTGCAATCTTGATGGCGGAGCAGGTGGTGCAGCAGCGGTTTTGCACGTCGATGCCCCAGGCGTTGTCCGCGCCGATCTGCCCCTGCACATACAGCGCGGAGGTGGTGAGCGGATATTCCTTCCACTCCTCGCCGACGCAAAGAATCAGATCGATGCTGAGCGGATCGACTGCGCCGCGCGCGAGGGCATCCTTTGCCGCGCGAACGGCCATCTCCTGCGTTCCGTCGTCTTCACCGGGAATTTTCTTTTGCACAATACCGAGTTTGTTCTTTACGGCGTCCTCGCTCCAAACGCCCTTTGTCGCCTCTGAAATCTCCTGCGCCGTCATGACGCACTGCGGCAAATAGAGACCATAGCTCCATACGCCAATACCTTGATCCGGCATACGTTGACTCCCCTTTCCAATGGAAACCGATTGATTTTTGATTCAGTTGAAGGATGAATTCGCTAACACTTCGTCGAGAATGAAATTTCAAAAATGGAAATGTGACAAGATTGTCATTTCGCTGCCAGTATAGCAGACGACAAAATGAATTTCAATGCCGATTTTCGATTTTTTTGAATTTTTACGCCGAACAGCGTCTTTTTAAAGCGCAGAAACGGTATTGACAACACAGCTATTTGCGCGTGATCATGCAAGTGAACCCGAAAAACAGGCTCCAAATCATCGCTATTTCTATTATTATTAACAAAAATCGTTTCACAATGACATGAATGTCACAAATCGCAATTACAACCACCCAGAAGGAGTTGCAGTCTATGGTCGAATTCTTTCAGCAGGTTGTCGGAGGCATTGAAACCGGCAGCATGTACGCGCTTGCATCAATGGGATTGGTGCTTATTTTTCAAACGGCGAAGATCATCAACTTTTCACAAGGCACGCTGGGCATGTTCATGGCCTACGTCTGCACCGGGTTGATTCTGGAGCTTCACATGCCGATGTGGGCGGCCGTTCCCGCCGCGATGGGTATCGCGATGCTGCTCGGCGCTTTGATCGATCACTTCTTGATGAACAGCAAGCAAAACATTACAAATTTGAGCCGCGAGATGATCACCCTTGCGCTCATCATGATCTTTCAGGGATTAGCGCCGATGCTCTTTGGCGCAAACGAGACCCCGTTTAGCAAGTTTATCTCCGCGTCCGCGCTGGACATCGGCGGCGTGAAGATTTTGCCTAACTCGCTGCTGATCATCGGTATCACCTGCGCCATCATGGCGGCGCTGTTCATCATATTGGAGAAGACGACGCTGGGCGTTGCGGTGCGCGCAACTGCCTCCAACCCGCAGACCGCGCGGTTGCAGGGCATTCCGGTCAAACTGGTCACTCTCGGTGCATGGGCGGTTGCGACCGCGCTGGGCTGCCTCGCTGCGGTGATGGTCGCGCCCTTGAAGAACGTTACGGTTTCTATGATGGACAGCATCCATCTCAACTCGTTTATCGCCGCGGTTCTTGGCGGGTTTTCCACCTTCTACGGGCCGGTGGTCGCAAGCTTTATTATCGGCATCGCAAACAATCTGCTGGGATACTATGTTTCCACAAAGTGGTCCCTGCCGCTGCTGTATGCGCTGATTCTGCTGTTTATCGTGCTTCGTCCGAACGGTTTGTTCGGCAAGAAAATCGTCAAAAAGGTGTAAGGAGAAATAGATGCGCCTGATTCGTAATAATTATCTGCAATATCTGCTCGTCGGCGTGGCGTTCCTACTGCCGGTTCTCCTGCGCGGCGTGCCGACGGCGACCGTCACCCTCGCCGCCAGCATGGTGTATACCGCCATCGCGGGACTCGGCATCAACGTTTTGTTGGGCTATTCGGGGCAAATCTCGCTGGGTCACGCGGCGTTTATGGGGCTCTCCGCCTATTTGAGCGCATATTTGACCAAGCAACTGGAACTGCCGTTTTTACTCTCCGTGCTCATCGCGGTGGCGGCTCCGCTGCTCATCGGCCTCATCCTCGGCGCGATTGCCGTGCGGCTGGAAGGATTCTATCTCGCGATTGCGACGCTCGGCTTTGGCGAAATTCTTCGTCAGCTGTTCATCGAGATGGACTGGTTCACCGGTGGTTTCTCCGGCGCGTCGGCGACATATCCCACGATCTTCGGTCAAACGCTCACGAAAAACGGCATGTACACGTTTATGGTTTGTCTGCTCGTGGTGTTGATGATGTTGGTGCATAACCTCGTGCATTCCTCCACGGGGCGCGCGATGATCGCCATGAAGAGCAGCCGCTCCGCCGCGATGGCGATTGGCGTCAACGTCTTTCAATACAAGCTCATCAGCTTCGCCATCAGCTCCGTCTTTGCGGGACTCGCGGGCGTGTGTTATGTCCACTTTTTCCGTCATGTCGACCCGACGGTCTGGACGGCGGGACTTTCGCTCAACCTCATCGCGCTGGTCGTCATCGGCGGCGCGGCAACCGTTGGCGGCGCGGTGGTCGGCGCGGTGGTCATGCACGGACTGCCGGAGCTGATGAAGTCGCTGCCCGTCATCGGCGAAATACCCGGTCTGCCACTATTGATCGCCGGTATCCTGATGGTCGTCATCCTGATCTTCTACCCGCGCGGACTCATCTTCATTCCGCGGGGCATTATGGACGCGATACAAAAACGGCGCGCACACGCCAAGAAAGGGGAGGCATAAGCCATGTCGCAGGTATTATCGGTCAAAAACCTCTCCATCAGCTTTGGCGGTCTCCGCGCGGTGGACGATCTTTCCTTCAGTATCGACCGCCACGAAATCTACGGCCTCATCGGCCCGAACGGCGCGGGCAAAACCACGGTGTTCAACTGCATCACGCAATTCTACAAACCAGATACGGGCGAAATCCGCTTTACCGATCAGAAAGGGAAGGAGCACCTGCTCAACGGCATGCCGCCGCACAAGATCATCGGCCTCGGACTCGTTCGAACCTTCCAAAACACGGAGCTTATC
>CAYVAO010000116.1:0-6290 GCA_964448895.1 uncultured Christensenella sp. | reverse complement strand
GGACGTACAACTCGAAGGGTTACGTTCGAAATTACCGCATTGCTTCGCCCTCTCGGCCAAGTTTGTCTACTGTCATCGTATAAGGCCAATCGTTTTTGCACCGCTGAAATCTCAGCATCTGCTCCACGATTGTATTTAACCGAACCCCTGTGAACCTGTTTGACTAAATCAGCGGTTCTTCATTTAGGACAATATGATCCATGTTACAAACATAGCATGGATGTTGTATATATTATCCATTATAGTGTGGAGTTTACACGATTTCGAACCATGCGTCAACCTCTTTTACAAGTGGAAAAGGTTGTTTCTGGGCAAAATCGTCTTTTATTCGACATTTTTTACAAGTTCTGATTCGTTCTTAAACTTCTATCAAACGCTACAGCCCAAATGTCGTATCTATACTGGAGATTCAATTTTCCAAGAACGCGTCGTTTTACTATTCTACTGGTCGTATTTTTTAAACCAGCGCTCGCCTGTTCGCCTGGTCGACTGGCGTTGTCCTCGTTTGAAAACGATTTGCCCCACGGTTTGCCTTGGACAAGTGCTTCTCTTATGACAGTCCGAACGCTGTTTGATACTCGGCATACAGACCGTTGTCGGTCCAACCGCCATCGCCGGAGCTGCTTGCGCTAAAACAAATGTTGCAATTCTTGAGCGTATCCAGTAGCTGCTTACGTTGTTCTTCGCCGACATATTTCACCCGGATAAACCATAGCATATCAAGGTTTTGCAGTCCCAACAGCGGCGTAATATCCTCAATATACGTCGAACTACAGTTCAGATATTTTAAATTCGGCAGCTCCGCGACCGGAGAGATATCCTTGATCGGGTTTTGATAGATTTCCAGGCACTCCAGTTCCTTGAGTTCAGCCAGCGGCGAGATATCCTCTATTTTGTTCATCGACAAAATCAGAACCCGAAGATGCTTGAGTTGTGATATGACAGTCACGTCGCTAATGCGGTTGCCGTGACCTAAATCGAGATAAACCAAGTCAGTTAAATACTTCAGCACTTGAATATCGTCGTTATTAAAGTTTGTCTTCCCCTCTTCCGTAAAGCGGCCCATGCCGTTCGGAAACGTCTTGCGGTTCCCCTTGGAAAACGCGGTGATATCGGTGCGCACTTCCCACGCGCCAATCTTGATGATCCAAACAAACTTCACGGACGGAAACTGCGATATCAGTTGATCCATCTGTTCGTTGCTCAATCCGCAATTGGAAAGATCCGCCTTCGTTAAATTGGGCAAGTATTTCAGTATAGCCGCAATCTCATCCGGCGACGTGAGCGCAAAACCATTCAAATTCAACTCCGTGGTCTGCGTCGTTACCTGCTGCGAAAACACCTCAAACGAGAACGAAAACGAAATCTGCGGAAAAGCCGCCGTCAGAGCATCCATCTGCTCAAACGAAACCGTCTGCCCTTCGAGATTCACACTCGTGAGAGCGGGCAGCAGCGCAAGCACTTCGGGCAGTTTGTCCAAATCCACCGTCTTGCCGGAAAGGTCCAAAGTCTGCGTCGTCGTCGGCATCTGCTCGCCAAAAACATCCACATCGCACACAAACGACAGATTCGGGTAAGCCGACTCAAGGGCGGTAACCTCATCCGTGCTCCAACCTGTGCCGTTGCAGATCACCTGATTCAACGAAGTAAGCCCCAGCAAAAGCGGCTTGACTTCGTCCGGTGAAACCGTTTGTCCGGTAAGATCCAGCGTCGTATCCGTGCTCTTTGCCGAGACGCTGCCGATCGTCACATCCCAAGCAAACGAAATTTTCGAGTACCCCGCAGCAGCGTTTGCAAAAGCTTCGTCAACGGTGCAGCTCGTCGCATCCACGTGTGTCAGCAAAGGGAAATAGCGAAGCATTGCGCGGTCTTTTGCCGCACAGTCCTGTGACAATGTCAGCTCGCTTGCCGTGCTGTCAAACGTACCCGCACCAAGCGGAACATTCCATATCATGGTACATCCCGGCAGCTTTGCTTGCAGTGCATCCACCGTCGCCGCGTCCACCGAAACAGCGCGCATGTCCAGTGTTTTCAACTGCGCAAACGCCGTGAAATCCGTATCTTTTATTTGCGATATATCGGTGATCACGATTGTCTCGGCGCTCGGGTCTAGTTTCTCCGCCGCGCACCCCGCGACCATCAAACAAAGAGAAAAGGCCGCAAGCAACGAAACCGCCAACCGAACGTGTCTTCTCACGAGATTGTTTTTTTCTTGATATCCGGTCATAAAATCCTCACTCTTCCTCGTATGAAACCTTCCTTGTTTTTCCGTGCATCTTCTGTCGTCGGGCGACATCAACCGCGCGGGTAGTATTCCAATCCGAAACGAATCAAGTCCATAATCGCCTGAGCATTGACCACCGCGAGCGCAACGGTCGCGACAGAGAATACACCGATCTGCACTGGGCGAAGTTTTTCAAACACACGCATGATCAGCATGATGATCAGCGAAATAAACGCCCAGCTGAAATAGAGCGAATAGAGCACCAGCGCGTTCTCCGAAGTACCCCATCCGACCAGGCAGAGCAGGAGAAACGAAAACGCAACCCATCCCGCGCAGATCTGCGCATACCGGCTCTTGCGATTCATAAAAAAGCCCGCAATCGCCGCCGCGAAGCACACAATACCGACTACGCTCCATTGCGTGATCGCGGCCTGCTGATACACCATTACTCCGTTGACATAGCGCGTAATCTCCGTCACCGGCGCGATCAGGCAGGAAGAAACAAACGCGCTGTATTGCATCGCGCGCGCAACAAACGGCAGCTTCTCTCCGGCAAACTGCATGATAAATCGAATGCTTTCGCCGGACGAAAGCACCATCGCCACGCGCCCGAGCAGAATCATGAACAGTGCAAATTGCAAAACGGCGAGCGCGCCCTGCTTGATTTTTTCTTTGACAGTCCCTCTTTCGGGCAGCAACAAGAGGAAGATTCCGCTCGTGAGCGTGGATCCAGCAGCGGCAACCCAGGCTGTGTCTTTGCCTCGCTCGCCACCTTCTGCGAGCATCCAGACCAAAAGAATCAACCAGAAGACCGAGAAGATATACTGCTCCACATTCAGTAAAAACAGCATCGTTGGATAGAGCAGCGAAAACAGAGCGAGCAAAAGCGCCTTGATCGCGCCTTTTGCGCCGGTCAGACGTACGACCAGAACAAGACTGAGCGCGAGAAACGCGCCCTGCAGAACCTGCATCATGGTCGGATAAGCATTCGCCGCAGGAATTGCGCGCGAAAGCAACGAGGTCGCGAGCGCGAACGGCGCGGCAAACGCGCCGAACAGCGGTTGTCGAATGTCGTTTTCCGAAGCCGCGATGTTATAGAACACATTTTGCTCCGTCAGCATCGATGAATCGCTCGAATAGACGATGTCAATCTTGTCCCAAACGTTATCCGAAGAGGCGTTCGCCGCATAAAACACGTTTGTTTTGCTGTATACGAGCGTGATTGCTATCGCAAAGAGCACGAATGCGATGACGAGATACCAGCGCTCCACCCGGTCGGACGCGTGGAATACCTCCCGCATCCGCGCGGAAAACCAACCGGTGAACCAGTAAAGATAGACGAACAATGCCGGAATGGAAACAATCGCGGCAACGACGGTAAAGAGAAGTCCGAATCGCCCGACCAGACCGGTCAGCGTCGAGTTCGACATCTCTGCTGCCAGACTCTGTAAATGATAATAGAAGATATCGCCATAACAAAACGCCCCGTACACCGCGAGGA
The DNA here is from genome assembly GCA_964448895.1 of uncultured Christensenella sp. GTDB lineage: Bacteria > Bacillota > Clostridia > Christensenellales > CAG-138 > UBA7703. The sequence goes on along the minus strand of CAYVAO010000116.1, from coordinate 2,565 downwards.
CGGCGCTCGCAGCCGCTTGCCAGCGGATAAACGTTGAAAATGTCCGTTCGAGAAAACGGTATCGAAAGGTGAGAAACACAAGCGTCGCAAGCGCAAGCAGTATCCCGGCGGCAACCCAAACCAGGCTTCCTTTGACGGAGAGCAAACCCGCCAGAGCGGTTCCCGAGAGGAAAACCAACCAGTTCAGCGCCGTTCGCAGTCCGCTTTTTTGAGAGAGGCATCCTTCCGACATGTACCTTACCTCATGCATGATTACTATCGTTGTAAGATGGTCACCTTGCAAATCTGTTTTGCAACATTATATCACGCAACCAAAGATTCCAGCACCGTTACACTTTTTTCTTGCGAAACGCAAACAACTTGAGCAGGACAAACGTCACCGGAATGCCGATCACCGCGGCGAGGATATACGCCATCAGTTCGGTCCCGCCGAACACGCCATGCACCAGGAACACCACGATATTCTGAATCAAGAAGTTCGGAATATACGAAACAAAGAAGCGCAGCATCTTGGGAACACTAAGCCGCTCATGAAACGTAATCGCGCTATTGAGTAAATAGGAAATACCGAGGCTGAGTAGATAGCCGCACCAGAACGCGACCTGTGCGTGCATAACGCGCGAAAAGAGGTAGGAAAACACAACGCCGTTTAGCGTGTTGACGCCGCCGATGACCAGAAAACGAAAGAATTCGAACGAGAAGAAATAGCGTTTCGCCTTCTCCAGCGCGCTCAGGTGAAACTCGCTCCACGGGGTCAGCTCGCCTTTGCGAACGATGTAGCTCGTTTGCGCAATCTGCGCCATGGGAGAATCCGAGAGCGAATCGGAATAAAACGTCTCGACCGCGCTGATCCCCAGCGCCCCTAAAAGCCGCTTCGGCTTCTCCGCGCCATAGCAGTTCTCTCCCGCAAATTTTCCCGTTTGAGGATCGACTCTGGAGGCGATCAGGTGCTTGACGCCGAGCATTTGGCAGACCGGTTGCAGCAAAAATTCCGGAGACGCGGAGATGATCAGCTCGTTATCACTCCGGCGTTCGAAAAACCAGCCGTAAATCTTCTCTTTATTCGTCGCCCAAAACGCATCCAGCGCGTTTTGTAGATCGTCAACACCTTGTAAGAAACAAAAGAAGCGCTCTTTAAACTCCGTTTTCGAAATAAACGCAAACGCAAACAGGAGAAAACCCCAAATCTGGCGCGGAAGGTAGCGCAGCAGCGCGGGTTTGCGCTTCAGGCAAAAGCGATAAAAATCAATCGTACAATCCCCCGCGTAGATGCAGTGGTCAAAATCGTAAGCGTTCATGCGTGATCCTTACAGGCGTATCTTGCATTTTGCCGTCAACCGGTATACGCCGCTTCTTATTCTATTGGGTACGGCGTACTTCGTCAATCCGGCAGCCAGTCCGCTTCCAAAAACAAATCGCCGATATCAATAAAAATTGATCGAATACCTATTGCCTCACGTGATGAAGTATATTATAATGCAGAACAAAGAAATCAAGTAAAAGAGGGGAACGCATTGAACCACATCATTGAAGTAAACGGCCTGAAAAAAAGCTACGGCGCGGTTCAGGCGGTCAAAGGGCTGGACTTTTACGTGGAAGCGGGAAAAATCTTTGCCTTTCTTGGCCCGAACGGCGCAGGTAAATCGACCACCATCGACATTATCTGCACGTTTTTGAAGTCGGACGCGGGCACCGTCGAGGTGGATGGTCACCTGCTGGGCAGGGACGATAACGCGATTCGCCAGAGCATCGGCGCGGTGTTTCAGGACGGACTACTCGATCCGCTGCTCACCGTATCGGAGAACCTGCATCTGCGCGCGGGGTTTTACGGGCTGCGGGGGAAACAGCTCGAAACCACCATCCGCGACATTGCGCAGCGCATGGGCATCGGTGAAATCATGAACCGGCCTTACGGCAAGCTTTCCGGCGGTCAAAGACGGCGCTGCGACATTGCGCGCGCGCTGGTCAACACGCCGAAGATTCTCTTTCTGGACGAGCCGACCACCGGCCTCGACCCGCAGACGCGAAAGAGCGTTTGGGAAACGATCACCAAGCTTCAGCACGACACGGGCATGACCATCTTCCTCACCACACATTATATGGAGGAAGCAGCCGAGGCGGATTACGTCATCGTCATCGACAACGGCAATATCGTCGCCAAAGGCACGCCTTCCGATCTGAAGGAACGTTTCACGAGCGATAAACTCACGCTGATCACCAAGGAGCCGGAAGCGCTCACGAAAAAGCTCACCGAAAACGGGCTTGCGCCGGAGGTGGTTGCAAACCGCGTGACATTGAAAGTATCAAACACGCTCGCCGCGCTGCCGCCGCTCAACACGTATCAAAGCGACATCACCGGCTTTACGGTTACGACGGGTACGATGGACGACGCGTTTATCGCCATCACCGGAAAGGAGATTCGCGAATGATCAATTTTATGAAGCGCAACCTCCTTGTATTCTTCAAGGACAAAGCATCCGTGTTCTTCTCGCTGCAGTCGGTGTTCATCATCATCGCCATGTACGCGCTGTTTTTGGGCGACGTCTGGCCGAGCAGCATGACGGA
>CAYVAO010000115.1:0-6375 GCA_964448895.1 uncultured Christensenella sp. | reverse complement strand
TATCTTTTCCTGAACCGTTGATTCATATTTTCCAATGCAAAATTGTGTTTTCTCTTAATTGATATATCTTCAGATGAGCGCAGGGTCCAGCTAAATGCAAGTTCTAAAGATAATGAAGTATGGTTTGAATCGAGTGATGGTTCGCTTTTGTAGAAATAGTCATAATTACATGAACATGTCATTGCGGGAATAGATGGATTGACTCACGCTGCCTCTGGACGATTCAATCGTGGCAGATTGACTTGCGATTCCGTCATTTACCGGAATCAAAACTGATAAATTGTTCTTGACAAATATTGAAACTATGATATTCTCTGTATTGTAACCGCTAACAATTTACGAGTGAGAACGACAATGAGTGTGACGATTGACGATGTGGCAAAACACGCCGGTGTTTCCACCGCAACGGTTTCCCGCTATCTAAATAACAGTCCGCTGATCGCGAAAAAATCGGCGGAAAAGGTTCAGCACAGTATGGATGTGCTGAATTATCAGCCAAGCTTCATTGCGCGCAGCCTCGCCAATCACAACACGTCAACCATCGCATTCATCATAGACAGCGCAAACACAGAAACCTATGGAAATGACTACTTTTTACGAATCCAATACGGAATTGAGGCCGCGCTTGGCAAGCAAGGGTATTACCTGCTGATCATCAGCGTGGCAAACAACAAAACAGGCGAGAACAACCTGAAAAAGCTCATCATGGAAGGACGCGTAGAGGGAATCATCCTTCCTATGGCGTTGGCAAAAAGATCCATCCTCAGTATGCTGCGCGAGGCGGAACTTCCGTTTGTCGTGATTGGTCGCAGCGATGATAAAAGCTTCAATTGGATCGATCTTGACAATGAAATGGGCGGCTTATTGGCGACGCAGAAGCTGATCAGCGGCGGTAGTAAGCGAATTGCGCTGTTCAGCTCCTCTGCCGAGAAATCATTTGTTCGCGAGCGTCTAGCGGGATATCGCGCGGCGTTGGGACAAGCCGGGCTTTCGTTTGACGAGCGTTTCATTTTCCTCGGGTGTATGAGCGCTGAGGACGGGGAACAAGCGGTTCAACAAATTCTGGCAAAGCAACTTCCGATTGACGGAATCGTCTGCACGGACAATACGGTTGCATTCGGCGCAGTGCGTGCGCTGACGAATGCAAAGATTGCGGTTCCCGCGCAGATTCCGGTAATCACGTTTGATAATTCTCCCGTAACCGAGCTTTCCACACCCAAGCTGAGCGTCGTGGATATCGATGTGTTTCAGCTTGGCCGACAGGCGGCAAATATCCTGCTTTCCTCAATTGAGGACACGTCCGGTTCCGTACAAAACAGCTTGATTCAGGTAACGCTCGTTCCGCGCGAAAGCACGCGCTGAGAGACTTAGACAAGGCGGAGAACACCGCCTATTCTTTCACATATAATTGTAAGCGATTACAATTTGATGGTTTCACCATTGCTCGCGAGGTGGTGATAAAATGAAATACAACCTGGAGGAAGAGAATGAACATGTCTTTTAAAAAGAGCCTTGCTCTGCTGGCAGCGCTGATCATGGTGCTTTCAGTACTCACAGCATGCGCGACTCAGGCCACACCTGCAGCGGAAGCAACCGCGACGGAAGCTCCTGCCGCGACCGCAGAGGTCACTGCAACCGAAGCACCTGCCGAGCCGGAAACGATCGTGTTCTGGCATACCTACAGCGAAGGCGAAGAACAGATATTCCTCAATGAGATCGTTCCTGCTTTTGAAGCGGCAAACCCCGGTATCACCGTCGATGCGGTTCGTATGCCGGTTGATGGACTACAGCAGCAGGTCATCACGGCTGCGTCCGGCGACGCGGCGCCCGATGTGATGCGTATGGACATCACCTGGGTCTCCCAACTCGGCAAACTCGGCGCATTGGAACCTCTCTCCGGCTATGAAGGATTTTCCTCCATCAAAGACGGCGCACTGAACGCGCCGATGGAAACGAACTACAACGCGGGCGATTATTACGGCCTGCCGTTGAACACCAACACGACGGCTGCCGTATGGAACATGGATTTCCTCAAAGCCTGCGGCGTTACCGAAGCACCGAAAACGCTGGATGAGCTCGTCGCCCTGGCGAAACAGTACAACGATCCCGCCAACGAGAAGTGGGTCTTTACGATCGGTGGAACCTACACCTGGGCAATGCTGCCGTACTTCTGGTCGCTCGGCGGTAACATCACCAATGAGGATTATTCCGTTGCGACGGGATATCTCAACAGTGACGCGTCGATTGCCGCGCTGGATACCATCGCTTCCTGGTACAAAGACGGCGTCATCAGTCCGGCGATCATCGGCGAGCAGCCGGATGCCTGGGGCGGCATGAGCGGCGGAAACTATGCGATGATCAGCGAAGGCCCCTGGTTCTTCAGCTCGAACACGACAACGTTTGAAACACAGGCTACCGTAATGCCGTCGGGCAGCGCAGGCGGAATCTCCATCGTCGGCGGCGAGGACATCGTTATGTTCGCGGGCTCCGCGCATAAGACTGCGGCGTGGAAATTCATGCAATACATGCTCAGCGACGAGGCGCAGCTTGCCATGACCAAAGCGGGTATGATCCCGGTCATGAAGAGCGCGATGGACCAGGTTGATACCAGCGCGACGCCCTACCTCGCGGCATATCTGAAGCAGCTGGAGTCCGCAAAACCGCGTACGCCAAGCGCAAACTGGGGCCAGATCGATACGATTCTCGGTCAGAGTTTTGAAACCGTTATCCGCGGTGAAGCAACGGCGAAAGATGCGCTGGATGCCGCTGCGGCACAGATCGATCCGCTCCTCCAATAATGTAAGAGACTGAACAGGTATTCAGCGGGGGTGCAGCACCTGCGCCTCCGCTGAATGCGCATTCATCGGATGAAGGATCGCAGAAGGCAAGTAAAAGTATTTAGGGAATGGGGAAAACGGTTGCACATGCAAAAGAAAGAGAAAAGCCGGCTGGCAATAGGGGTAAAGCAGTGGCTGGATGTACTCCCGTTTATCGGCGGCGGGCTTGTCTTGATGTGCCTGTTTGTGCTATACCCGCTGTTTCGCAACATCCAGATCAGCCTGAGTGAATACAACATCATCAAAAATCAAACCGGTGCATTTCTCGGGCTGTCGAACTATTTCAGGCTGCTTCAGGACGGAAACTGGCTGCTGGCGCTGAGAAACACATCGCTCTACGCGCTGGCAACTGTTCCCGGGCAAATGCTGCTCGGGCTTATTCTGGCAAGTCTGCTCAACGCTGTGACAAAGGGCCAAACCGCGTTTAAGGTGATTACCTATATTCCGGTTATCACGTCCTGGGTCGTGGTATCGCTTGTGTTTAAGTATATCTTTGCCTCCGGCAACGGCGGATTGGTCAACTATGCGCTGATGAAACTTGGTATCATTCAAACACCCATCGCGTTTTTGCAAAACGAGTGGTCCGCAAACTTTGTGCTCTGGCTGTTCGGTATCTGGAAGGGAACAGGATGGACCATGCTGATCTACCTCGCGGCCTTGCAGGGCGTATCCAAGCAGATTTATGAAGCGGCGCAAATTGACGGGGCAAACCGGCTGCAAACCTTTTTCCGCATGACGATACCAATGGTACGAAACACCTCACTCTATTTACTAACCGTGCTGACCATCGGTGCGTTCGGCGCGTATATCCACGTCATGATGATTACAAACGGCGCGCCGCTTGGCAGAACGCAGGAGCTCATGAACTACATGTATACGACGGCGTTCACGAACTTTGATTTCTCTTATGCCGCCGCACAGTCGGTCATGATGGGGGTTATCATATTCGCGCTGTCCCTATTGCAGCGAAAAATCGCGAAAGAGACGGTGAATTGACATGCGAAACAAGCACACCGGGTCTTCGCGCCGCACCGGAGGAAAAGCGCCCGTCTATACCGGACTCGTCATCTTCTCCGCTCTTGCCTTACTGCCGTTTCTGTATATGCTGGCAACGGCGATGACGCCGCATTCGTTTTCCATGCCGTATCCGCCGATTCTGATTCCGAAGAGTTTGTATTTGGAGAATTTTGTAACGGCGTGGCAATCCAACCATTTTGGTGCATATTTTGCCAATAGCGTGCTCGTCTCCGTCATCGCAACTACGCTAATCGTGGTTATATCAACGCTCTCGGCATACGGGTTTGCGCGGATGCAGTTTCCAGGGCGAGAATTTTTCTTTAATCTGTTTCTGTTTAGCATGATGGTTCCACCCATTACAAACCTCGTTGCGCAGTTTACATTGATGCAGTCTCTCAAGCTGGTGGACGATTTCTGGGGACTGGTCATCATCTACACCGGCACTGGAATCGCGGCGAACACCTACTTTTTGCGCAACTTCTTCTACAACTTTCCGCGCGAGCTGGAGGAAGCGATGACCGTGGACGGCGGCGGGAAGTTTGCAATCTATTGGCATTTGATTTTACCGCTGAGTAAACCCGCAATTGCGACGTTTGGTATTCTTGCGTTTTCCAATGTTTGGGATGAGTTTTTACTCGCCTTGACGCTGATTAAATCGCCGCAAAACCGAACGCTTCCCATTGCGATCAAATTGTTTGAGGGACAGCATGTTAGCGACTGGAGCCTGATTTTTGCTGCGTCGCTGATTGCGGTTGTTCCGATTCTTTTCATTTATATTGTGTTTCAGAAGTATCTAATCAAGGGCGGCGCGCTTGACGGTACTTTGAAAGAATAGGCAGGTTCTCTTTGATCAACAATAGTCATGTCACCCATTCGGCGCAGGCACCCTGGCAGGTGATGGAACCGGATCGTACGGTGCGCCTTGTGCTGCGCGCGGCAAAAGGAACGCTCAAGCGCGTGGATTGCCTGCTGTGCGATCCTTGCGATACCGAGCTGGATCCGGAAGGCGCGGCGATTCCGCATCTTGCAACACAGAATGTACCGTTGACCTATATGGATTCGGAATTTGAGTATTTCGTGCTCAAAAAGCGGATGGAAACGCATAAGCTTCGCTATCATTTTTTACTGCACACGCAAGACGGCATATTTTTGCTGGATGAACGCGGTGTTACGCGCTCGTTTGAGGAGCGCTTCATCCGTCCGTTTTTTGTGAGTTTCGTGTTTGATGCTGCGGTGAAAGCTGCGCCGGACTGGGCATCCGAAATGGTATGGTATCAGATTTTTCCGGATCGCTTTCAGCGCTCCGCCGGTGAAAAAGATTGGAAGAGCGAACCCGTTACAGATCGGGAAGCGCGCTTTGGCGGCGATCTGAACGGAATTCGTTCCGCGATTCCCTATCTAAAACGGCTCGGAGTTACGGGAGTCTATCTCAATCCTATATTTTCCGCGGGAAGCGTTCACCGATACGATACGATCGATTATCGAACCATCGATCCGCTCCTAGGCAGTCAAGAAGATTTTATCCGGCTTTGTGATGCGCTGCACGAAAACGGAATGCGCGTGATGCTCGACGGCGTGTTTAACCACGGCTCGTGGAAATCGCTTCCGTTTCAGGATGTCGTTGCGCGTGGTGCTGCGTCGCCTTATTTCGATTGGTTCGAGGTGAACGACGCGAACACGCTGGCAGAATATGTTTCCGGAAATCAAGCGGGACATAGCCCGTATCATACCTTTGCGTTTGCGCCCGATATGCCGAAGTGGAATACCAATAATCCCGCGGTACAGGAATATTTAATCGACGCCGCGGAATACTGGACACGGCTTTGCGGGATCGATTCCTGGCGGCTCGATGTGCCGGATGAACTGCACCCATCATTTTTGCGCGTGTTTCATCAGCGAATGAAAGCAATTGATCCAAATCTCTATATCATCGGTGAAATCTGGAGTGACCCAACCCGCTGGCTGGTTGACGGCGTGTTCGACGGGGTGATGAATTATCCCGTTTACTATGCGATTCGAGATTTTTTTGTATTGCGGGAAATCAACGCTGTTGCGTTTTGTGATCGGGTGACGAGATATCTTGCTTTTACACCCGAATCCTGGCAAAAGGGAATGTTTCAGTTTTGCAGCACGCATGATATCCCTCGTATACTTTGGCTTGCAAAGGGAAACCGGAAGGCTGTGCTGAACGCGTATCCGATGGCTGCGATGTTTGCCGGCGGTATTTCGGTCTATTACGGCGATGAGTTGCTGCTATCCGGAGGTTTTGACCCGGATAACCGGCGCTGCATGCCCTGGAACAAGGCAGGAGAAGAGCCCTTCATCTTGGAACTTTATGATCGAATTCATCAGCCGGGAGATTGCCGGATCAAAGAGGTGCATCCCATTGGAGAGGATCAGCTCGAAGTGCGCTTTCAAGGCGGACGATCCTCTATCTGCATGTCGCGCTAGATCGGGAGCAAGAGTATGAAACAAGCCTGGTGGAAAGAGCGGGTATTTTACCAGATTTACCCGCGCAGTT
>CAYVAO010000114.1:0-6384 GCA_964448895.1 uncultured Christensenella sp. | reverse complement strand
CGTACCGGGCACCACGCCGATGGCAACGCCACGCATGCCCTCTTCGAGCAGGCGGTAAAAGCCGGCCTTTCCGATTTTGAGCTCGCCCAATATCTCGCTGAGCTGATCCAGTAGCGCCACCAGCAGGTTCCAAACCTGCGCGTGCTCCTGCATCTCCGCGAGGCGTTCCTGTTGCTGCAAGGTTTCCGCGCAAAGCTCAAGCTGGCGCTGCAAATCGATCTGCAATAAAAACTGATACAGCGCGCGCACCTGATCCTGAATACTTGCGCGGGCGAGACCTTTGCTCAGCGGCTCCAGCGCAGCCGCCGCGCAAGCGCGCGCCCGCTCCGCACCCTCGCCGGGATTCGCGCGCGTAAAGGGTTTGGTTAACACGCTGCCGCGCAGGCCTGTTCGACGCAGATAGAGATCGAGCTCTTCCGCGTCCGCCTCCGCGCAGCCGGAAAACCCGCTCTTGAGATAACGCAGCAGATCGTCCGCATGAAATCCGTTTGAAACATAAGCACAGGCCGCGAGCACCGCGTCCGCCGCCGCGTGTCCCGAGAGCGGACGTTTGCGGTCAAGGAAGATAGGAATGCCTCTGCGCGCGCAGGAGCGGCGAATAAGCCCGGCGTATGCGTCCAGATCGGACACGATCACCGCCATCTGCCGGTAGCGAATGTTTTTTTCGCGCGCAAAAAACAAAATCGCTTCCGCGAGCGCCTCCGCCTCGGCCCGGCGATCACTCGCGCCAAAGAGCGTGAGTTTATCCGCGTTGCCATGATAGATCTCGGCCGGGTACGCAAACAGATTTCGCTCGATATGCCGCATCAGCGGGTCCGCGCGATTTGTCTGCTCGCAAAGCCGCTCCTCGGTCACGGCGGCGCCTGCGCGCTCCGCAACCTCGCGCAGTTGCAGCAGCGCCTCCCGCTCCGGCTCAAACACCTCTTCATCCGCGCGCTGCACGCAATCGATTCTCAACGTTATAGTGACAAGCGGGCAGACGAGCAGCATTTCGCCGATGAGCGCGAGCACCTGTCGATTCGGGCTGTCGAGCCCGTCGATATAGATCGGCTGTCCCGCGACAAACGATTCCGGCAAGAGTCTTGCCGCTTCGGCGGCCGCGTCGTCCAGGCTCAGATAGCGCTCCTGCAGGTAATTTTCGGTTTCGCGATACAAGATAGAAACATCGCTGAGCTTTTCGGTCAGCGGAAGCTCTTCCGGCAGGCGAACGATCAGCGCGTCCAGCGCGTCCGGCGTGAGCCCCGCGCGCTTGATGTCCTGAAAGATGGATTGTAATTCTTCCGCAAAGCCCGCGCTCTCCGCCGCGCGGGAAAAGAGCTTGAGCTCGTTTTTGCGCAGGTCGATCGCGCGGCGTATCACCATGCGGTGTCCTTCGGCGGACAAAAACGGATGCGTTTTTCCCGAAAGCGAGAGTACGCGCTCGGTGAGGCGATTAAAGCTAAACACCTGCACGCCGAGCAAGCCGCCCATCGATTCCGCAAGCAAGCGCTCCGCCTCATAGGTGTATTGCTCCGGTACGAGCAAAATCGCGCGCTCACCGTTTTGCTGATGCGCGCGCAAGGAGGCGACCACGCGGGCGGTCTTGCCCGTATCCGCGCGGCCTAATATGAAGTTGAGCTTGCCGCTCAAGAAAGCATCTCCCGATGCACGGGCGTATAGACCATTTGTCCGCGCTCGCTTCTGCTCTCATACAGCACAACGGCGTTTGCCGTAAACGCGGCTTTTTGCGGCGGCAGCACGAAGCCTTCGTCGCCCTCGATCTTTCGTCCCAACGTGATATGCGGTGTAAGCCTACCCCGGTTTTTCGAAAAGCCCCGCTCCCAGAGCGCGGATTCCAATGTTTCATACAGACGGTTTAATTCTTCACTATCGCAGGTAACACCGACAAAGCCCGTATGCGAACCGTCTGTTTTGAACGAGCCGTAGTCACGAAGACGCAACACAAACGGGCGAATGTCCCGCACCGCCTCCTGCATCGCGTCGGTAATATCCTTGAGCGCGTCCGTTTCGCCTAAAAAGTGCAATGTGATGTGATAGTTCTCTCGCGGAACAAAGCGACCGGCGGCACCGTGCGCTTCCAGCGCAACGCGGCTTGCTGCGAGCGCGCGCGTGATATCCGGCGGCAGTGGAATGGCGATAAACAGACGCATAAATGTGGTTCCTTTCATGCCGCGTAAAGGATTCTACGCGGCGCTGATGTTATCTGTAGTATAGCCAAAATTGGCTAAAAATGCCAGCAAAGGCAAACAGGCCGCCTCTCTTTTTTCCGCTGTGCTCTTCATTCACGACTATCCATCGTTTTTATACTCTCTGTCCAGTTGCAATCTTGTTTGAAGTGCATCCTGCAAAAAAAACGTAAAAAAGTCGGGTTTACCATGTGTGAAAGGCAATCATGCATACCCCTTATTCACAAAAACTGTATGAGTTATCCACACAGGGTTATCCACATTGTCCACCGTGTTATCCACAGAATGCGATTTTTTCGCGTTTTGGTATGTGTATAAGTCAAAAAACGATGTGGAATACGATGAATATACACGTTTATCATACGTTTTGTAAAAAATAGTATACAATTCACGATACCATATAGGGTGATGTTTTGCCTGATTCATCCTGCAAATCATCCATTCTCTCTTCAACAAAAAAAGCTTCCCCCTTCGGAAAGCAAATAATCCATCTATTCTATTTCTTTCAAGTAGTCCAGTTACAGTCTTTAATTTCTTAAGTCCTTTTGCTTGTTGATCAAACGAAAGAAACAGTCTTGTATCTCTTAAGTTCTTTTGCTTACTTTTCTTTCAAGAAAAGTAAGGACATTACTTCTCTTTTCTTGCGATCTGTGCGCCGAGGGCGGTGAGCTTTTTTTCGAGGAACTCATACCCGCGATCGATGAAATGAATGTTGTGCACACAGGTGGTTCCGCTGGCGGCGAGACCGGCTACGATCAGGGATGCGCCGGCGCGCAGGTCGGTCGCGTAGATATCCGCGCCGCGTAGAGAAGGAATTCCTTTTACCTTCGCGGTGTTGTTGTCCTTTACGCTGATGGAAGCGCCCATGCGCCGCAGTTCGCGCACATGATTAAAGCGGTTTTCGAAGATCGTCTCATTGATGGTGGAGACGCCGCCGGAGGAGCAGAGATACGCCATCATCGGCTGCTGTAAATCGGTCGGGAACCCGGGGTAGGGCAGGGTCTTGACATTGATCGGGCGGGGCCGATCGTTCATGATGACGCGAATATAAAAATCACGTCCGTCGTCGCCGTCGATCACGCGCGCGCCGCTCTCCATGAGCTTTGCAGAGATGGCTTCCATATGGGTCGGAATCACGTTTTTAATGATCACGTCGCCCATGGTGGCGGCGGCGGCGATCATAAACGTTCCCGTTTCAATCTGATCCGGAATGATGGCGTAGCCGCAACCGTGTAAACGCGGTTTTCCGCTGATGCGAATCACGTCCGTGCCCGCGCCTTTGACGGAAGCACCCATCATGTTCAGAAAGTTTGCAACGTCGACGACATGCGGCTCTTTTGCGACGTTGCTGAGCACCGTGTTGCCTTCCGCCATGCTGGCGGCGAGCATCACGTTGATGGTAGCACCTACGCTGACCACGTCGAAGAAGATCTCCGCGCCAACGAGCCGGTCCGCCTTTGCGCGCACGATGTTGTGGTCACAATCCAGCTCGACTTCCGCGCCGAGTGCGCGCATGCCTTTGATATGCTGGTCGATGGGACGCGCGCCGATCACGCAGCCGCCGGGCAGCGCCAGCTCGACTTCATGAAAACGCCCGAGCAACGCGCCAAGCAAATAATAGGAAGCGCGCATGCTGCTAACCGCCTCGCTAAGCGCCTTGGTGTTGGTCAGCGTTCGCGAGTCGATGCGCATGCAGTCGCCTTCGGTATAGTCGACACTAACGCCCAGCTCCTCCAAGATTTCCTTGAGGCTCTGGACGTCCTGAATATGCGGCAGATTCTCCAGCACGCAGGGCTCGCCTGCGAGAATCGCCGCCGGTATAATGGCGACAGCCGCGTTTTTCGCGCCGCTGATGGTTACGGTTCCTTCGAGCCGCCGTCCGCCCGCTATTTCATACCATTGCTTCAGCATACCATGTTCAGTGTAGCGGAACCCCTTTGGAAAGTCAAGCGCGCGCCAAACGGCCTGCGAATCCGCCGCATGTTCCTCATTTCATTCCGGCGAGTGCATAAACGGGCACGCAGCGCCCGCGCGAGGCCTTATCGCGCCCGCGGTTCAGCGCGCGTTTTTCGCGGAATACTGCAAGCGCGCGAGCGTTTCGCTGCATATCGAGCCTTCTTCGCGCGCGGCCATACGCAGACAAACGCACAAATTGTCTTTAATTCCTGCTTTTCTCGCTGTATTCTGCGTTTCTTGTCTTAAAACGGTCGTTTTGCATGCAATTTCCGTTCCGGCATAATGCAAAATTACGCGATTTTATAAAACTCGCTTATTTTAATTAAGAATGAATTGACAATGGCTCAAATGCATGCTAAAGTAATTTTTGCAGGACTTCAATTTTTTATGGAGCGGAGGACCTCATGGAAAAACTCGTTATCGCCCTGGGCGGAAACGCGCTGCAGGAAGGCAGCGGCCCCGCGACCGCGGAAGCGCAGCTGGCGGTTGTGGAAAAGACGTCCGTTTTCATTGCGGACATCATTGAAAAGGGATACAAGGTCATCCTGGCGCACGGCAACGGCCCGCAGGTCGGCCGCATTGTGCTGCAGAACGAGCACTCCGTTTCCGTGACCCCCGCCATGCCGTTCGACGTGTGCGGCGCGATGAGCCAGGGCATGATCGGTTACCATATGCAGCAGGGCCTTACCAAGGCGCTGCGCGCGCGCGGCAACCACACCGGCGTCGCCACCGTTGTGACGCAGGTGGTCGTGGATAAAAACGACAAAGCGTTTCTGAATCCCTCCAAGCCCATCGGTCCGTTCTATTCGGAAGAAGAGGCTAAAAAGCTCCAGCAGGAAAAAGGTTACACCGTCAAGGAAGACGCGGGCCGCGGCTGGCGGCGCGTCGTCGCCTCCCCCATGCCGGTGGAAATCGTCGAGCTGCCGGAAGTGCAGTGTCTCATCGACGGCGGGTTCGTGGTCGTCACCGTAGGCGGCGGCGGGATCCCCGTCGTCCGGGATGAAAACGGCGACCTTTCCGGCACCGCCGCGGTCATCGACAAAGACCTCGCTTCCGAGCGCCTTGCGGAAGACCTGGACGCGGACGCGCTGCTTATCCTCACCGCCGTCGAGCAGGTCTGCCTGCGCTACGGCAAGCCGGACGAGCAGCGGCTTGGCAGCGTCTCCGTCGCCGAAGCGGAACGGTACATCGCCGAGGGGCATTTCGCACCCGGTTCCATGCTGCCCAAGATTCAGGCAGCCGTTATGTTCGCCAAGAGCAAGCCCGGCCGCCGCGCGATCATCACATCGCTCGACAAGGCCGTTGAAGCGCTCCAGGGCAAAGCGGGAACGACAATAACTCTTTGATTCTTCTTTTCTTGTAAGAAAAGAAGCAAAAGAACCACTCTCTATAAGCAAAGAGCTTCTCAAATAAGAGAAGCTCTTTTTGCTTCTTTTTCTCGCGAGAAAAAGAAGAAGAAAAGTTGAAATCAGAAAAAGAAGCAGAATCGTTCGATCGGGGCGACGCGCACGCGCAGTTCGCCGGCGATCTTCGCGTACGGAATGCAGCCGACGCTCTCCAGGCGGCTATCGTACATCTGCGCGCGGTTGTCGCCGAGTACGAACACCGCGCCCGGCGGAACGATCAGCGGCGGCATGTCGCCGACGTACTCGCGCACATAGGCGCTCTCGTCCAGCGGCACGCTGTTGATGTACACATGCCCGCCGACGAGCTCCACCGTCTCGCCCGGCAGGCCGACGATGCGCTTGATAAACCCGCCGTCCTGCGTTTGAAAGAGAATGATGTCCCCGCGTTCCGGCGCGGCGGTAAATTTGGCCAGCCGGTCGCAGAGGACGACCTCGCCGCTCTGCAGCGCGGGCGACATGCTCTCGTCCACAATGCGCGTGGGAAACAGCCAGATAAAAAATACCGCGCAGAGGGCGCAGAGCGTCACCAGCGCGGAAAACAGCCAGCCGAGCCGCCGCGCGCTGCGGTAAACCGGTTCCCGCCCGTCCGAACGGCGCTTGCGAACCGGTCCGTTCACGAGTAAGCCACCCGCGTAAACGTGCGGAATACGTCGAACGGCCACACAACGGCGATCACGCGGCCGACCACTTTGCCATAGGGAATGCAGCCGACGCTGGGATTCCGGCTGTCCTTGCTGCCGTTGCGGTTGTCGCCAACCACAAACACCTCCCGCGCGCCGACCGATATCGGCCCGACTTCGCCAATGATATTGCCGGACCAATAAGCGCTCTCGGCC
>CAYVAO010000113.1:0-6406 GCA_964448895.1 uncultured Christensenella sp. | reverse complement strand
GAATGTGTTACAATGGAGGATATCGAGCGGATTCTGCCCGGTTGCCTTGATTTAACAAACGCAAGCACTGCGCTGGTCGGCAGAGTGAAAAAGCAGAAGACCGCGTTGCTGGAAGCGATTCGCTGAAATACCCCTTTTCGATCGAGCATTCCCTTTTAGACCGGATGGAGGAAACCGACTTGGATAAGCTGGACGTCATATTCGAGATGCAACAATCGCTCAACAGCGATATAGAAGCGCGCAGAAACATCAACTTTTCGCGCGAGGAATGGATGCAAAAAGAAGTACTCGCCATGATTTCGGAGCTCTCCGAAGTGCTGGACGAGGTGAATTTTAAATGGTGGAAAAACGCAAAGCCCGTGGACGACGCTGCCTTGAAAGGCGAGCTGGTCGACGTGTTGCACTTTTTTGTGAGCATGTGCCTCAAAAGCGGCATGACGGCGGAAGAGCTGTTTGCCCTCTACAAAGCGAAAAATCAGGAGAATTTTGACCGCCAATACGGCAGGTCTCAAAAGCCGGGTTACGAAGTAGGCGGTGAAACGAATGGCTAAATCGAGAAAGCGCATCAAAGGCCGCTTCTTCCTGATGATCTTAATACTCGTTGGTTTCATCGCGCTCGTGGTCGTCGTCGCAAACGCACTCAAGAAGACAGGCGAGATCGAGTTTGGTTCGCTGGGCGCAGATCTTGAGATCAACGCCGCGGTCATTCGCGATGAGAAAGTCATCATGTCCGAGCCGTATGAGAAGATTACGTTTGACGTCGTAGAAGGGGAAACGGTCAACAACGACCAGGTCATCGCCCAACTCTACAAGCGCGGCTATCAAGACGAGACGATGGTCACGCTCTTAAACCTACAGAAACAGATTTACGACTATCAGATTCAGCTGCTTGGCGGGCAACTGCCGCAGGAGTTGATCGATCTGAACGCGAATATTGAAGAGGTGGAGCTGCAGGTGCGCGCGGTGTCTCGCGGACAGAGCACGCTGGACATGCTGGATTTGGAGCAGACGCTGAAGGATTTGGAAAACCAGCGTGTGACGCTCATGCAAGCAGTTGTGACGCCGGATACTACGTTAAACCAGCTCTATAGCGACCTGAAAAGCCAGCAAAACGTAATGAGCGGCTGGAAACGGGATATCAAGAATACCTCCGGTACGGGTATCGTGAGCTTTTACTTTGATGGGTACGAGCAGGTGCTCAGCGTCAACAAGCTCTCTACGATCAACTCCGCTTTGGTCAAGACCGTTGTCAACGGCGGTAACACCGCGAAGAACGCGGAATCGACCAGCGAGGTGCCGCTGTATCGCATCATCAACAACACGCATTGGTTCATTGCGTTTGTCACCAGCGCGACGGACCCCATGCGCCTTGCGGAAGGCGAGCAATACAGTGTGCTATTCCAGAATTATTCCGATCAGCAATATACCGCAACCGCGCGCGCAAGCCAGGTTTCGGAAAACGCGGTCGTGAATATATTGGAGTTTAACACCGACATCGGCAAACTCATCGGCACCCGAACCGTTGCGGCGACGATCAGCAAGTCCGCGCAGGGGTTGGTTGTGCCGCTTTCGGCGATTCAGATCATCTCCGGAATGCCTGGCATCAACATTTCCTATGGCGACAGCGTTTTGCGTGTCGAGGTGGATATCCTCGCGCAAGGCGACAACAAGGCGGTCATCCGCGCGCATAATGCCTCGGATAATCTCACCGCAGGAATGAAGTATGTAAAGCCATGACGACCATCGCGCAAAACATTGCCGAAGTAAAAGCGGAGATGGCGAACGCCTGTGCGCGCGCCGGCAGAAAGCCGGAGAGCGTGCTGCTCATTGCTGCGTCAAAGTATCAGGGGATCGATCGTATTGCGGAGGCGGTTGCGGCCGGCGTGACGGCATTTGGAGAAAATCACGCCCAAGAATTGACTGAAAAGAAAACTTTTTTTGAACAGCAAGGTTGCAGTGTGCATTTTATTGGACAACTGCAAACGAATAAGATAAAATATGTCTGCGGTTTTGCCGACCTGATTGAATCGGTTGATCGGCAAAATCTCGCGACTCAGCTTCAGCAAAAAGCCGAGGCGCGTGGAATTGTTCAGGATATTTTGATCCAGGTCAACATCGGTGAGGAAGACCAAAAGGGCGGCTTACCCGATGGGGACTTGGATTCTTTCGCGGAATCTCTGGCGCAATGCGCCAACCTGCGTTTGCGCGGGTTGATGTGCGTTCCGCCCGCAGTGGATGCGGAGCAAGCTAGAATATACTTTCGAAAGATGCGCGAGCATTACGAAAGACTTCGCGCAAAACGGGATGCTGCTGTGTTTGATACGCTTTCGATGGGCATGAGCCACGACTTTGCTGTGGCGATTGAAGAAGGCGCGACGCAGGTGCGCGTCGGGTCCCGCATTTTCGGCGCGAGAGACAGAAAATAACCCGTCGATTGCGTGTTGAGGCGCGCAAAGAAAACGCGCGAACAAAATTCAAATGAATGCCAGAGGCGGCTCGCCTTGGCTAACGGTTTTCGGAGGAAGATGGATGGCAAGCCTTTATACGAAGTTTCTGGATTTTATCGGGATTGAGGAGAGCGACGAGCAGGACGACGAGCGCAGGGACGACGGGTATTACCGCGACGATGTGCCTGAGCGTTCCGTCGGCGGCGCATTTGGCGCAAACCGTGCGCAAGCCGCACCCAATCGCAGAAATGATCGCGTACAGAATACTTCCGGCGCGAACCTGCCAATCTCCGGCGGAATGAAGATGATCGTGTACCATCCCGTGAGCTACGAGGATACGCAGAGCATCATCGACAATCTGAAAAACAGAAAGCCTGTCATTGTGAACATGGAGGAGCTGGAGCTGGACACGGCACAGCGCATCTTGGACTTTTTATCCGGCGCGGTGTACGCGCTCAACGGCACGATGTGCAAGATTTCGCGCGGTATCTTCGTGGTTGCGCCAAATAACTATGATGTTGTCGGCAATGGCGAGGACGACTACGGCGATTTGGTTTGATTTCGATTGCCGCATAATGAAACAGTATTCACTGGCACATCAGACGGTTGGTGTGCCAATTTTTTACCGGAGAAGTTAGCACTGGAACACTCTTTACAAGGAGGGATCACGGATGCGTACGGACGAAATCATCAACAAAGTATTCACGCGCTCGTTTATGGGCTATGACATCGAGCAGGTGGACTTGTTTTTAGACGAAGTGATCGAAGCGATGGAGCGATATGAAGCGGAAAAGCGCGAGATGCTCTCCGCCATGGAATACCTGATGAAAAAGCTGGAACACGGACAGAAGATGCCGCTTTCGGATATGAAGAAAGCCATCGATTCCGGTAGAAGCCAAGAAAAAGCCTCTTTGCCGGAGGGCGTGGAAGGCCGTGAAGAGGAGCAGAAGACGGCGCGCTCCATCACGCGCAGCGGCGCAAGCAAGCCTATTCGCGCGCCGAAAGTCAGCCGCGTAAAAGGCGAAGAGGACGCGAAAGCGCAAATCATCGAGGAAGCGAAAAGCGCCCTTCCGCAACAGGAACTCACACCGGAGGAAGCGGACAAACGCGCAAAGCGCATGTCGGCTGCTGCGGTCAACTGGCTGGACGAACTCTTGATCAATATTGCGGAGCACGAGACTTCGGACTTTGAAAAGCCGCAACAGACGGCGACCCCGCTCACCAAACAACCCGCGCAAGAACCTGCGCAGCAGGCCGTGGAGCCGGAGCAAACGAACGAAACGACGGCGAAACCGCCGGAAAGCAACGTATAATATGGCGAAACAAAAGAATGCCTTTCCGCCCATCAACCGCGAGGAGATGCGCGCGCGAGGCATCGATCAACTGGATTTTGTCTTTATCTCGGGTGACGCGTATATCGACCACCCCAGCTTTGGAGCTGCGATCATTACGCGCATGCTCGAAAGCCGCGGCTACAGCGTCGGCATCATAGCGCAGCCGGACTGGCACAGCGTTGCGCCGTTTCAGGCGCTTGGCAAACCGAAGCTGGCGTTTCTCATCTCTTCTGGAAACATCGACAGCATGGTCAATCATTATTCTGTTTCCGGATCGCGAAGAACGACGGACGTATACACCGAGGAAGGCGTGGCGGGGAAACGGCCCGACCGCGCGACGATCGTTTACGCCAACCGCTGTAAGCAGGCGTATTCCGGTGTACCGCTGATCATCGGCGGCATAGAAGCGAGCCTGAGACGGTTTGCGCATTACGATTACTGGGATGACCGCGTACGGCACAGCATCCTCTACGATGCGTGCGCCGATATCCTCATCTACGGCATGGGAGAACGCGCGATCATTCAGGTTGCGGACGAACTCAAATCCGGCAAGCCCATCTCGGAGATTACGGACATCCCGGGCACTTGTGTGCGCGTGAACAATGCGGACGATAGAAAAAACGCCGTGCTGTTGCCATCGTATACCGAGGTTGCCAACGATAAGAGAAAATATTGCGAGGCGTTTAACGCGCAGACGAGAGAGCAGGATTCCGTACGCGGAAAGCCACTGATCCAGCCGCACGAAAAAGGGTTTCTATTGTGCAATCCGCCCGCGCGTCCGCTCTCGACCAAGGAATTGGACGAGGTATACGCCCTTCCATACACGCGAAAGCCGCATCCATGCTACCGCGGGCATATTCCGGCGCTGGACGAGGTGTCGTTTTCCGTCACCTCCGCGCGCGGTTGTTTTGGCAACTGTAACTTTTGCGCGTTGACGTTTCATCAAGGGCGCGTCGTGACCGCAAGAAGCCATGCGTCGATTCTGGTCGAGGCGGAGAAGATGACCTGGGACCCGGAGTTCAAAGGATATATTCACGACGTGGGAGGCCCTACCGCTAACTTTCGCCATCCCGCCTGCGAAAAACAGCTCAAGAGCGGCGTTTGCGCGGACCGGCAGTGCATCGGGTTCAATGCGTGCCGCAACCTGGATACGTCGGAAGAGGATTATGTTTCGCTTCTGCGAAAAATGCGTGAGCTGCCCCGCATCAAGAAGGTGTTTGTGCGCAGCGGCGTTCGCTACGACTACGCGATGCTGGATCGCGACGATACCTTTCTGCACGAACTGATCGAGCACCACATCAGCGGGCAATTGAAAGTTGCGCCGGAGCATGTCTCCGATCGCGTGCTGAAGTACATGAACAAACCCCCGCACGCGGTCTATGAGCGCTTTGTGCAAAAGTATGAGGCGATCAATAAGAGTCTTGGCATGCGGCAATATCTTGTACCGTATCTGATCAGCTCGCATCCCGGCAGCAATATTCACGACGCGATCGAGCTTGCGCTCTACCTCAAAGAGAAGAATTACCGGCCGGAGCAGGTGCAGGATTTTTACCCCACGCCCGGTACCGCATCCACGTGCATGTATTATACGGGGCTGGATCCTACCACGATGCAGCCGGTCTATGTTGCAAAATCGCGGGAAGACAAGGCGATGCAGCGCGTGTTGATGCAGTGTCACATCCGCAGAAACTGGCCCTTGATCCGAAAAGCGTTGCGCTCTGCCGATCGCGAAGACCTCATCGGCAGCGGCAGAAACTGCCTTGTTCCGCCGGATTACCTCTCTCCGGACGAACAGCGCGCGGGATCGATGAAGCGCCCGCAGCAGCGCGGAGGCGGCTCTTCCCGCACAGGCGGAAAGAAACACGCAAACGGCGAGCGCACAAAGAACCGCGGCAAAAGATAACACGGAAAAAACACGCGGAATCTCACGCGAAAATCGCGCAAGTGCCGCAGGTAAGTTCTTGACAAAAGGCCTTGGAGTCGATACAATACTTAAGGTTGCGTGGAAACGCGCGGTAGTTTTGTGCGCGCTGGCAGGTAGGTACGCGCCGATTTCCTCGGCGACAAAGGCGGTGGAGATCATGCGGATAAACGTTGCAAACGCCATTCGGCAGACGGGCGAACCTTTTTCGTTTGAATTAGCTGAGCTCTTGCCCGATCAAGCATTCGGCGAACGGACGATTTCGTTCGCGGAACCCGTATCGGTCGGCGGAACGTATGTTTACGACGGCAAGGCGTTTACGGTAAGCGGAAACGCGCTGGCTGCTGTGAACACCACCTGCGCAAGATGCACAAAACCCTTTGTCGAGCGCATCGCGTTTTCCTTTTCGGAGCGATTTGTAAAGGGAACAGACGAAGCGTCCGACGACGAGACCTATCCGTATTCGGGAGACGAGCTTCTGATCGACAAAGCCGTGCTGGACAATCTCTTTTTAGAGCTTCCCATTGCGAGCGTTTGCCGGGAAGATTGCAAAGGCTTATGTCCCGTTTGCGGCGCGGATCGAAACACAACCAATTGCGATTGCACCACAGAGGAGCCTGGGATTGAATAACCCCATGCGCTATCAGATGAAGAATAGGAGGGATTATCATGGCAGTACCCAAGAGAAAAACGTCCAAGGCAAG
>CAYVAO010000112.1:2951-6416 GCA_964448895.1 uncultured Christensenella sp. | reverse complement strand
ATACCCGGTTGGACGGCGATCTCGCGCGAGGGCGCGACCGTTGGTTTCGCGCAGACGCCGGTCGACGCCGCGGCCTATAAACCCCGGGGCATCCACTGCGCGATGATTCGCAGCAGCGGGCCGCCGGCCGCATTGATCAGCGCGCCGTTTTCGCCGAGTTTTTGCTGCTTCGCGAGCCGGTATAATAAATATGCAGTCAACAAATCGGCAATCGTGGACGGCATCTTGAAGAGCAGCGCCATTGCGTCCGTTCCATACGAAATGCCAAGTAGTTTGCATAAGCCTGAGATCGCGCCGCAAATATACATATATCCCGGCGGATAGTCCGCAAATGCGCCGCTGGTATAGAAATTACTCATCCCGTTTTCAACGACCATATTGCCCCACGCCATGAAGCAATTGATGTCCGTCGGATGACCGTAAAAAACGATGGAGAGCATCACGCGCAGTGCAAACGCGCCAAATAGGATCGCCCCAAGAATCAAACGCGGCCGCTCAACCGTCTCCAACATGCGGGAAGCATATCGAAGTTTGTTGCGGTAAAGCCACACCATTGCAACCGCGAACACCAGCGTGAACGCAATCGCCAGATACAGCGGGTCGTTCGCCGTCGTCTTTGCGGCCTCTACCGTGCTCGCGTCCGTCTGGCTCGAAATCGTGCCGTTTTCCGTCGCGAGATCTACGATATCCGCGTCGGTCGAGACGCACTCAACCAGCGAGACATTGCGATACTCCGCGGTGCCAACCGCCGTCGTGCCGTAGCCGCCAAGGCGCAGGGCAACGCAAACCTTCGTCTGCTCCGCTCCCGTACGGAAATAAAGCGAAATGCTTCGCCATGCATCCGATCCAAACAGGTTTTCCGAGTAGCAGAAGGTTCCGTCGATGGGATAGTTATCGATCGAAAGATTTGCGCCCGTGCCGTACTGTACGTCGCTCGTGCGAATCTCCGCGCTCAGGCGATAGATCGTGTTCGGCAAAACGTCGACATTCTGCGTCACGCGGGAATCGTTTGCGACATGGTTCGTCAAAACGATCTGCTCGATTCCGTCCTCGTTCGCGATCGATGCGCTAACGCCTTCGGCATCGTTTTGATATGCGCTGAGTTCCCAGCCCGCGGGCAAGGGTGCGCTTTCGGCCTGAAGCGAAAAATCTCCGTTATACAGCAACTCGTCGCCCGTGATTTGATCCGCGTTTTCGGCAAGCGCCAGCGCGGGCACGCACAGCAGGCATACGAACAGCAGGATTGTCAGCAGTTTACGCACAAACGTATCCTTTCCCCATCCTTAACAAGGGTCTATGAATTCTCAAACAGTATATCACAAACGAAAAAAAGCTCAACCGCGTGGTTGCGGCTTGAGCTTGTCATTTTTGTGTCAATATCGATAGCGGCTTCAGCGCGTCGCATCAAAGGCGTTTTCAATGTGGTGCACTTCTTTGTTCGCCAGATACACCTCAACCACGTCAAATCTCGCGGGCGAATCCAGCAGGTTTTCTTCTATTAAATACTGCTCGGCGGCAAGCGTTAAGAGCTTGCGCTTTGCGGGTGTTACGAATTCCGCCGGCGTGCCGAATTGCGTCTTTGAGCGCGCTTTTACCTCGATAAACACGATCGTCTCGCCATATCGCATGATGAGATCGATCTCCCGCGGCCCGGTGCGATAGTTCTGGCGCAACGTTTCAAAGCCTCTTGCCTCCAGATACTCTTTTGCGAGCGTCTCCCCGCCTCTGCCTACCGAAGTCGTGCTCATACATAGCTCCGGATGAAGCCTCTGCGGTGGATCGGGCAAGGGCCATATTTTCGCAGCGCCGCAATGTGCTCCGCGGAACCGTAGCCTTTGTTCCGCGCAAACCCGTATTCGGGATACAGCGCGTCCTGCTCGATCATGTAGCGGTCTCGCTCCACTTTCGCGATGATGGAGGCGCAGGCGATGCTATAGCTCAGCGCGTCGCCGTGGATCATCGGATGCTGGCGTGCGGAGATGTTTAATCCCGTGAGCGCGTCGATCAGCACATCCGTTACAGCAATCGGCATCCGCGCGAATGCTTCCGCAAAGGCACGCTTGGTAGCCTCTAATATATTGATCTCATCGATCACGTCCGGGTAAACCCAGGCGGTTGCGTAACCCAGCGCGGTTGCGGTCAAAACCGGATAGAGCGCTTCCCTGCGCTTCTCGCTGACCTTTTTCGAATCGTTTACGTACGAAATCAGCGGCTCGCCCGGCATCGCGGCGCAGCAGACGACGACAGGCCCCGCAAACGGGCCTCTGCCAACCTCGTCCATGCCCGCCAGCACAACGCCGCTTTGGCTCCAAAACGCACGATCCGGTGTTGCGAGCGCTTGCAGCCGCTCCGCCTCCGGTATGCGCGTCATTTCGTCGCCTCCGGCTGCTCCAGCGTCACGCGCGCGACTTTACCCGCGCGGAACTCGTCCAGCACGACGTGAGATGCGCGTTCGCTATCCAGCTCGCCTCCGCGCAGCAGGAATCCGCGGCTGAGGCAGACGGCTTTGAGCAGGTCTTCCTTCGGGGTCTCCGCCGTGAGCTTACTATACCGTTCGCCGAGCTGTGCAGGCGAAATCGCCTGTAATTGCGAGAGCAGATCCAGCGCCAGCTCTTCGCTGTCCATGACTTCGTCTTTGATAGAGCCTAAATATGCGAGGTGTTTGGCGAGTTCCTGATCCTCCAACTTTGGCCAGAGCATGCCGGGCGTATCCATCAATTCCAGATACGGTGTCACCTTGACCCATTGCTTACCGCGCGTCACGCCGGGTTTATCGCCGACCTCTGCGCGGTTTTGCCCCGCGATGCGGTTGATCAGCGTGCTTTTGCCAACATTTGGAATGCCGACGATCATCGCGCGAACCACTTTGTTGATGCCCTTTTGTTTCAGCGCATCCACCTTGGGTTTCGCTGCCTGCTCGATCAAAGCCACCGCAACTTTTTTTGCGGAGCCGCCCGTCGCCGAGATCCCCGCGGCCTCGATTCCGCGCTTGTTGTAGTACGAAATCCAGCGTTTGGTCGCGTTTGAATCCGCAAGATCGCTTTTGTTGAGCAGCACCACGCGCGATTTACCCGCAAAAAGGTCCTCAAAATCCGGGTTGCGGGAAGCCAGCGGCGCGCGCGCATCCAGAATCTCGACCACCACGTCGATCATTTTGAGATTTTCTTGCAGCATTCGCCGGGTCTTTGTCATATGCCCCGGATACCAGTTGATGGCAGGCATTGCTTTTTTCCCTCCAAATATGGAAAAACCCCTGTTGCCGAGTTTGGCAGAGGGGTTTGATCCCGTTTTAATTGATTAGTTGTTTTTCTCTTCGATGCGCTCGCGAATCTTCGCAGCTTTACCGGAGAGATCACGCAGGTAGAAGAGCTTCGCTCTGCGCACAACACCGTGACGCACGACTTCGATGCGGCCGATGCGCGGGCTGTTGTACGGGAAGGTTCTTTCCACGCCTCCGCCGTAAGA